>JBKOVQ010000122.1:0-4324 GCA_046723985.1 Actinomycetota bacterium
GAGCGAGGAGCGACGCGTTGCCTAACTCAGTTAGGCAGCGAGTGCGAGTTCGTTATCCGCACTTACGTTGGTTCCCGGTTGTTTTACGAGGCCGACCGGGGACCTCGACCTGCAGCTCAGCCGGAGAACCGACCACGTCGAAACCTGGTCGCCCCCGTATGTCGTGAACAAATTGTAGCCTCCGCTCGCGACCTCAGTCGACCTTGGCCAGGATGCCCTTTACCTCCTCGCGATCGAACGCGCGCAAGGTCGTCGAGCGGATGCTTCCCTGCGCGCCGGCCGCGAGGGCGAACGCCGTCGCGGTCTCGTCGTCCGGAGCCTCGGCAATCGCGACGACATCGTGCGGGCCTAGCGTCCAGTAGAGGTCCTTCATCCTGCCGCCGAGCGCTTCGAGCGCCTTGCTCGCGGCTTCGGCCCGATCGAGGGTCTCCTTGTAGTTGCGGATCCCCTGATCGGTCCAGTTCAGGAGGACGACATACGTGGGCACGATCCCTCCTTTCCCCTCTGTGGGAGGGAGCGTAGCGCCGCTGCCGCGCCAATGACGCTGCGACGGTTCGCGAAACCGATCTCCTCTCAGGCGCGAAACACCCAAGCAGGGACATGTGAGAACGGGAGGAAGGCTCGTGAAGAAGCTCACAGTGCTCGTGATCGCGGCAGCCGCGGCCGCTCTGGTGGTCGCCGCGCTCGCCGGGGCAGCCGAGACGTACGGTGTCAGCGCAACCCTGAAGAACAACACCGAGGTACCCCGGGCCAAGGGCGCACCGCTTGCCAAGGGCACGTTCAGCGGCAAGTACGTCGAGAACAAGACCGGTGCCACGCTGACGTGGAAGCTGACGTTCTCGCACCTGACGGGGAAGGCACTCGCGGCGCACATCCACAAGGGCAAGCGGGGCCAGGCCGGCCCCGTGGTCGTCCCGCTCTGCGGACCGTGCAGGAACGGCCAGACCGGCAAGGTGCACATCTCGAAGGCAGTGGTCTCCGCGCTCGAGGCCGGCAACTCGTACGTGAACGTCCACACGGCGAAGAACGCGCCGGGGGAGATTCGCGACCAGGTCAAGGTCAGCGAGTAGGCGACGCAGCCGGGCGGGCTGCCCCCTTTCGGCCCGCCCGGCTGCTACCGCCGTGCCTTGAGGGCGCGCTGCATCGCCCGGTCGGCCTCGCGCTTGGCGATGTCACGGCGCTTGTCGATCGTCTGCTTGCCGCGGGCGAGCGCGATCTCGACCTTTGCCTTGCCGTCCTTCCAGTACATGCGGGTCGGCACCAGGGTGAGGCCACGCTCGCGCACCTTCCCGTACAGCGACGAGATCTCGCCGCGGTGCAGAAGGAGCTTGCGGTCGCGCGACGGTTCGTGGTTCGCGATGTTCCCCTGCTCGTAGGTTGCGATCTCCGCGCCGACGAGCCACACCTCCCCGTCGCGGACGTCCGCGAATGCCTGCGCCAGCGACGCCCTACCGTACCGGAGCGACTTGACCTCGGTCCCGGTCAGCACGAGACCAGCCTCGAAGCGCTCGAGCAGCTCGTAGTCGTGTCGCGCGCGACGGTTGTCGGCGATCAGCTTCTCTCCGGCCATACCGGAGACAAGTCTAGGCGCGGGTCAGCCGGAAGAGGCCGGCGCCGAGCGCGAGGAAGGGCGCGAGGGCGAGTGCGTAAGCGAGTGCGATCGGCATACCTCGACGATAGGTCACGCGAGCGGCGCCGTCGTTACGGCAGGCAGGCGTCCGACGGTGGGGCCAGCCGTACCTAGGGAGGGCCCGCCGAGCCTGGTGGCACGGTCGGGATCCGCCTGGCGGCGAAGAGCGCGAGCACGGTGATCAGCGCCAGGATCGCCAACGCCGCCTGCAGGCCGTCTATGCGCGCGCTCTGGTACGCGGCGACCGCATCGTCGGTAGCCCTGTTGCTGACATGCGCCTCGTCGAGGGCCGCCTCGAGGTCGTCGTCCGAGATGAACGGCACCCCGCCCGCCAGCTTGACGCTCGCCTCCGACTTGACCCGCTCTGGAATCGCCGAGCTCGACTGGATGTTCGCGATGAAGGACGAGGTCAGCGCTGCGATCATCATCGAGCCGGCGAGCGCGGTTCCGAGCGACGCGCCCAGGTTCGTCATGGTGTTCTGGAGACCGCCGACGTCCGTGCTCTCCTTGTCGGGGACGGCCGACACCGTGATCGCGCCGAGCTGTGACGCGAGCGCCCCGATCCCGAGGCCGACGAGCAGGAGCGGCACGAAGACGACCTCGGCACCCGAGTCCGTGCTGAGGGTGCCGAGCAGCACCAGGCCGCCGAGGAGGAGCGCGAGCAGACCGGAACGCACGACCCGCCTCGGGCTCGCGGTCGGCCAGAGGCGGGGAACACCGAGCGCCGCCGCGAGCAGGGTGATGGAGAGCGGCAGCAGCTTGGCACCGGTCTCCATTGCCGAGAGGCCGAGAGCGACCGAGAGGTAGAGCGGGACGACGAAGAAGATCCCTGCCTGGACCATGAACTGCGAGAAGAACATGACCAGGCCGCCGACCAGCTGGCTGTTGCGGAGCAGGTGCGGGCGGACGAGCGGCTCCTCCCCGTGATCCTCCCGGCGGTGCAGCCAGGCGAAGAAGAGCCACAGCACGAAGAGCCCACCGATCATCATCCAGATGCTCGGGGACAGGCCCGCCCATGACGGCCCATCCTCCTTCGGGAAGATCCAGCCCCAGGTGCCGGTCTTGAGCACACCGAAGACGAACAGCCCGAGCCCCACCGCGGAGAGCACCGCGCCGACCACGTCCAGGTGGGGGCGCTCCTCGACGGGGGCGTCCGCGATCCTCCGGGTGAGCAGCAGGATGATCCCCACGACCACGACCTCGCCCGCGAACACCCAGCGCCAGGAGAAGTAGGTCGTGCAGAAGCCGCCAATCAGCGGGCCGACGGCGACCGCGATCGCGCCCGCCGCGGCGACGAGCCCGTAGGCGGCGGGCCGCCTCGCGGCCGCGAAGTTCCCGGCGACCAGGGCGACGATCGCGGGCAGGATCAGACAGGCGCCGATCCCCTCGAGGAACGACCAGCCGAGCAGGAGGACCGCGTAGTTCGGGGCGAGCGCGGTCGTGAGCGACCCGCATCCATAGATCACGCATCCGATCGCGAACGCACGTTTCCGGCCGATCATCGCCCCGATCTTCGCGCCGGTGATCATCAGGGCCGCCATCACCAGCGTGTAAAGCGTGATCGCGGTCTGGATGCCGGTGACGGTCGTGCCGACGTCCTTAGCGACCTCCTCGATCGAGACGTTCATCACCGAGCTGTCCAGCGTCATCAGGAACTGGCCCGCGGCGAGCGTGAACAGGACGAGCTGGGAGCCCGAGGTCGCCTTGGTCGCTGGTACGGCGTCAGCGGTCGCCATCGTGCTGACGACCCTAACGGCCCCGAGCGGACGGCGTAGCCCGAGAGAGTTCCAGCTTTCCCTCCCAGCGGCGGATCTCTTCGACGACGACCTCGATCGGGTCGCCGAGCTTGAAGACGCCGCCTCGGCGACGCCCGGCGAGCGCGGTGCCGAGCGTGTTCAGCTCGAAGTAGTCGCCGTGCAGGCGGCGGGCCGGGAGGAAGCCCTCGAAAACGTCCCCGAAGCGGACGAAGAGCCCGGACGGGATGAGGCCGGTGATCTCCCCTGTCCACGGCTCGTCCCACCCGTGCTCGAAGAGCCGTGACTCGAGCAGCCAGGCGAGGCAGATGTCGTCGGCGAGATACTCGAGCTCGGCTGCCTCTCGCTCGCGTGCCGACGTGTGCTCGGCGAGATCGCCGAGGTGTTCCGGAGGCGGTTCGTCGGAGGCGCCGATCTCGCTGAGCAGCGCTCGGTGAACGACGAGGTCGGGGTAGCGGCGGATCGGGCTGGTGAAGTGGCAGTAGGCTGGGCTGGCGAGCCCCGAGTGCCCGAGGTTGCGTGGGTCGTAGCGCGCCTGCTTCAGCGAGCGGAGGACGAGCGCCGGAAATGCCTCCCGGCCGCGGCCGGACTGCTCGACGTACTGGATCACGCGGTCGCTGATTTCGGCGGCCGCCTGCGCGGCATCGCCCGCCGTGAGCCGCTCCGGGACCGACGGAGTCGGTACGTCGAGGTCGGCGAGCTTGGCAACCAGGATCGAGATCGACTGCGGGTCCGGCCGCTCGTGCACTCGGTACAGCGCCTCGCGCCGCCGGCCCGAGAGCAGACCGGCGACCGCCTCGTTCGCGACGATCATCAGCTCCTCGACGAGCGCGTGCGCCTCCGGCTCGCCCTCCCAGCGGGCGTTGGCCACGCCGCCCTCGCCGTCGAACGCGAACGCAATCTCGGGCCGCTCGACGCGGAGCGCCCCGCGCGCGAACCG
>JBKOVQ010000071.1:0-3727 GCA_046723985.1 Actinomycetota bacterium
GTGCCGTCCAGCTTGCCGAGCCGCTCGACGATCTCCGTCGCGGTTTCTCCCGCCGAACGCTGGCTCTGGAGCAGGCGACCGTCCAGGCCCTCCAGCCGGCGGTCGACCTTTTCCTCCAGGCCCGACAGGCGCTGCTCGAGCTGTCCCTCGATCCCGCCGAGCCGCTGCTCCAGGACCCGACGGTCGGCGATCTGCTCAGCGGACAGTGCCCGCCACGCGACGACCGCTCCCGCGGCAAGCAAGACGACGAGCACGATCACCAGTCCGATCAGCATCGGACCGCAGAACGTAGCGCCGCCGTCGGACGGAGCGGTTTACTGCCTAGTGATCGTGGTCATGCGGCTGATCATGATCGTGCTCGGGATCATGACCGGTGTCCTGCGTGGCCTCGTCCGTCGGCACGGCGGCCGGGGTCGGTGGCGGCGTTGTCTGCTCGGGAGCCTCTTCCTTCTTGCGCCCGAACAGTCTGTCGAGGAAGCCCATCTGCGTCTCCTGTCCGATTGCGGAGTCGGACTCCGATTCTCGGCCATTAAAACGCCAGATCCGGCGAGCCCGAAGGCTTACCGGATCTGACGCGAGGAATCTACAGCGGTCTCGGCAAGCGTGTCAAGCTGAAAAAAGCCGCACGTTGCGGACATTTCGCCGGGACGCCAGGCGAACACGTGTTCCTCCGGCCGCGGTGCTCCGTACGCTGTCCGCCGTGGAGGGATTCTTCGGGCCCGGCGGGCGCCTCGAGCAGGTCCTCCCGGGCTACGAGGCCCGGGCCGAGCAGGCTGCGCTCGCCGCGGAGGTCGAGACCGCACTCGCCTCGGGCGAACACCTCCTCGCGGAAGCGGGGACAGGAACCGGGAAGAGCCTGGCGTACCTGATCCCGGCACTCGACTCCGGGCTGCAGGTCGTCGTCTCGACGGCGACGAAAGCCCTCCAGCAACAGCTGTTGACGAACGACATTCCGACCGCGGCCGCGGCGCTCGGCCGCGACGTCGAGGTGGCGGTGCTCAAAGGCAGGCAGAACTACCTCTGCCGCAACGCGATCCACGGCTTCGAGTTGCTCGGCGGGCAGCTCTTCCCGCGGGCCGAAGACGCGGCCGCGTTCGAGGCGATGCGCGACTGGATCGGCTCGACCGAGACCGGGGACCGGGCCGAGCTCGAGGTCGAGCCGCCGGAGGCGGTGTGGGCGGAGATCGCCGTCGGCGCCGACCGCTGCCTCGGTCGACGGTGCGTCTTCTCCTCGCTGTGCTTCTCGGAGGCGGCGCGCGAGCGGGCGTCCCACGCCGAGCTGATCATCGTCAACCACGCGCTCTACTTCGCCGACCTGGGGCTCCGCAGCCGCACCGATGCGCCGGCCGTCCTGCCAGAGCACGACGCGGTCGTCTTCGACGAGGCGCATCGGCTCGAGGAATCCGCGGCCGCCTGGCTCGGAGGACGCATCAGCGGCCCGCTCCTCCACCGGCTGCTTCGCGACGCCGACCGCGCCTGCCGGGAGGCGTCGATCCCCGCTCCGGCCCGAGCGCTCGACAGGGTCGAGGGCTCGGGGCGACGGCTACTGGCGACCGTCTCGCCGCCTGCCGGCCGCCGCCGGCTGCGCGAGGTGCCGCCGCAGCCCGTCGGGGCGCTCGAGACGAGCCTGGTCCAGCTCGCGGCCGCGCTCGAGGGAGGTGGCGACGAGCTCGACGCTGTCGCCGCCCGCGCGGTCAGGCTCGCGGCCGACGCCGCCGCCTGCCTGGAGGCGGACGAGAACCGGGTCGTCTGGGCCGAGCCCGACCTCCTGGCCTGGGCACCGATCGACGTGAGCGCGTCGCTCGCGGAGCTGCTCTGGGACGACGGCCCGACGGCGGTGCTCGTGTCGGCCACGCTGACCACGGGCGACGACTTCGGCTTCGTCCGCGAGCGGGTCGGGCTCCGGCGGGGCGCCCGGGAGGTCGCGGTCGGATCGCCCTTCGACTTCCGCTCGCAGACGCTCCTCTACTTGCCGCGCGGGTTCCCCGATCCCCGCGCCGACGAAGCGCTCGACCGCATCGTCGAGGAGGTGACGGCACTCTGCCGGATCTCCGCCGGCCGTGCTCTCGTCCTGACCAGCTCGTACCGGGTGCTCGATGCGGTCGCAGACGGCATCCGCGGCCGGGTCCCGTACGAGATCCTCGTCCAGGGGGAGGCTCCTCGAGAGCGGCTGCTGGAGCGGTTCCGCGACGACGTCGCCTCCGTGCTCGTCGCGACCTCGACGTTCTGGCAAGGGGTCGACGTTCCGGGCGAGTCCTTGTCCTTGCTCGTGATCGACAAGCTCCCGTTTGCCGCGCCGGGCGATCCGTTGGTGGAGGCACGCTGCGAGCGGATCGCCGAGCAGGGAGGCGACTGGTTCCGCGAATACGCGCTGCCGTCTGCCGTGCTCCAGCTCCGCCAGGGGTTCGGACGCCTGATCCGCTCGCACGCCGACCGCGGGGTGGTCGCGGTCCTCGATCCGCGTGTCATCTCCCGCCCGTACGGGCGCGCGTTTCTCGAGTCGCTCCCGCCGTGTCCCGTCACGGCCGATCGGGCTGCGGTCGCTGATTTCTATGCCGCAGAGACGCTGCTGAGCGCCTGATACCCTGGCCAGCCGTGGCCAAGAAGCCCCGTACTCCCCCGCCTCCGCGCAAGGTCCAGGCGCCCAAGCAGCGCCACGCGCCGCGGCAGGGCCTCGATGCGTCGCGGAAGCGCCAACTCCTATTCGGGCTGGGAGGACTCGTGGTCGTCTCGGTCATCGTCGTGCTGGTGATCGTCCTCGCGGGCGGCAACAGCGACGCCGGCAGTCCGAAGGCGATTGCGGCGACGATGCGCGCGGCGGGCTGCACGCTCTCGACCAGCAAGGCGGCCCCCTCGGCGCAGCACATCGCAAGCCTTGGTTCCGGCGACAAGGTCACGTACACGACGTATCCGCCGGTGAGCGGCAAGCACTACTACATCCCGGCGATCTGGAACAACTACGCGCACGCCGTTGATCCCCGCCAGGCGGTCCACAACGAAGAGCACGGCGGGGTCGTGATCTGGGTCGGTCCCGGCGTTTCTGCGTCCGAGCGCCAGAAGATCTCCGACTTCTACGACGAGAGCCCGAATGCGATGCTCGTCTCGCCGATCGAGAACACCGCCACGGCGGTCACGTACCCGAAGCACGCGGCGCCGGATTCGAAGATCTACCTCACCGCCTGGACGGAGGAGGTCAAGAACGGCGAGCTTGTCAACGCGAAGAACGTAATCGCGACGTGTCCTCGCTTCGACGAGCCAGCGTTCAAGGCGTTCCGCGACGAGTTCCGCGGAAACGGTCCGGAGCGCTTCCCGGTCAGCCAGCTGACGCCGGGGACCTAGCACGTCGGGCTCGTTCCTGAGGGACCGGGCTTCAGCCTGTCCGCGGGCCTTAGCTCCGTGCCCCAGCACGCAAGGGTCAGAATGAGTTCCGATCTCGAGTGGTTCACCGTCAGCAGTGTTCCGAGGGTGGCGGGCTATCCTGGCCCGGCCGGGGTGGCGAAACTGGCGAGACGCGCCTGGCTTAAAACCAGGTGTCCCCTCGGGGGCGTACGGGTTCGAATCCCGTCCCCGGCACCTCCTGCGGCCACTTCGCCGGGCCCGAGCGTGCGTTCTGCGGAAGACGGAGGTGGGTGACGCCGTCTAGTGGGAAAAGCAGCGGGACGGGTTCTGCGGCCCCCGTCGGAAGGGAGAGGCGATGAGCAGGAAGCAGACAGCCGCACAGAGGGAC
>JBKOVQ010000003.1:0-19458 GCA_046723985.1 Actinomycetota bacterium
GGAGGAGTCACATGAAGGAGCGGAAGTTCGTGCTAGGCGCGCTGATCGCGTGCCTGGTGCTGGCGGCTGCGTCGCTGGCAGGACTGGCGGCGGCGAAGCCCGGCAAGAAGCAGGCGGCGTTCAAGGTGGCCTGGATCTATCCCGGTCCCCACAACGACGGCGGCTGGTCGCAGGCGCACGACGCGGGGCGCCTCGCCGTCCAGAAGGCGCTCGGGAGCAAGGTGGAGACGACCTACAAGGAGAACGTGTTCAGCAACGCGTCGGTGCCGCAGATCGTCGCCGGCCTCGTCCGCGACGGATACGACATGATCTTCGCCACGTCGTTCGGCATGCTCGAGCTCGGCGTCAACGGCCAGCTCTGGCAGAAGTACCCGAAGGTCCTGTTCGAGCAGGCGACCGGCACCCAGGTCGGGAAGAACCAGGCCGAGTACTTCGGCGCAGCCGAGGACACGATCTACCTCTCGGGCATGGCCGCCGGGGCGGCGACCAAGAAGGGCGTCATCGGCTACGTGGCGCCCTACGGCATCCCCGAGGTCGTCCGCCACATCAACGCCTTCACCCTCGGCGCACAGGCGACGCATCCGGGCGCGAAGGTGAAGCTCGTCTGGACGAACGCGTGGTTCTCGCCGCCGAAGGAGACCGCGGCGGCGAAGGCGCTCATCAACGCCGGCGCCGATGTCATCGGCCAGAACGTCGACAGCCCCGCCGCCGGCGTCTACGCCGAAAGGGCGGGCGTCCCGTGGGTCGGCTACGACTCGAACGCGCAGAAGTTCGCGCCGAAGCAGTGGCTGACCGCGTCGGTCTACGACTGGGGCAAGTACTACGTCCGCCGGGTGAAGGCGGCGCTGGACGGCTCCTGGAAGCCGGGGTTCTACTACGGCTCGATCAAGGACGGCTTCACCGGCCTGGCGCCCTACGGCCCCAAGGTGTCGGCGAAGACGAAGGCCCTCATTGCCGCCAAGAAGCAGCAGATCGTGTCCGGCAAGTGGAACGAGTTCTGTGGCCCGGTCTACGACCAGAGCGGCAAGGTCAAGATCCCGAAGGGCACCTGCCTCAATCCGAACACGAAGGCGGGGATCAACGCGCTGTACTCGATGCAGTGGCTCGTGAAGGGCGTGGTCGGCTCGGTCTCCCACGTCCGGCCTCCGGGCTAGGCGATTGGGGCAGCAGGCCCCCGAAACGGCAACGACAGCGAGAGGCGCCGCTCACACCGGCGCCTCTCTCGCTGTCTCGATGACCGGGATCACGAAGCGCTTCCCCGGCGTACTCGCGAACGACGCGGTCGACTTCGAGGCCGCGGCCGGCGAGGTCCACGCGCTGCTCGGCGAGAACGGCGCCGGCAAGAGCACGCTCTCGAACATCCTCACGGGGCTGTACCGCCCCGACGAGGGTGCGATCAGCGTGTACGGCGAGCCCGTCCACTTCGATTCGCCGAGCGACGCGATCGACGTGGGGATCGGGATGGTCCACCAGCACTTCCGGCTCGTCCCGCCGTTCACGGTCGCGGAGAACATCATCCTCGGCGAGCACCGGCCCGAGGCCCGCAGCTTCGTCGTCCACCCGCGCCGGATCGAGCGGCACGTTGCCGGTCTCGGCGAGCGGTACGGCATCGCGGTCGACCCACGCGCTCGTGTCTGGCAGCTCTCGGTGGGCGAGCAGCAGCGCGTCGAGATCCTGAAGGCGCTCTACCGGGAAGCCCGCATCCTGATCCTCGACGAGCCGACCTCCGTGCTCACGCCGCAGGAATCCGAAGCGCTGTTCGAGACGCTGCGGGCGATGGCGCGCGAGGGTCGCACCGTGATCTTCATCTCCCACAAGCTCCACGAGGTGAAGGCGGTCGCCGACCGGGTGACCGTGCTCCGCAGCGGCCGAAACGTGGCGACGCTGAGGGCCGCCGAGGCGACGCCGCGCGAACTCGCAGCGCTCATGGTCGGGCGGGAGGTCGAGCTCGCGAAGCGAGTCGAGCGCGTGACGCCTCCGGGGGAGGACGCCGCCCTGTACGTCGAAGGGCTCTCCGTCCAGGGCGACCGAGGCGAAGAGGCGATTCGCGACCTGACCCTGGCCGTTCGGGACGGCGAGATCGTCGGCGTCGCCGGGGTGGCCGGAAACGGACAGCGGGAGCTGGCCGAGGCGATTACGGGCATGCGGCATCCCTCGAGCGGCTCCGTCTACACGGGTGGGCGGAAACTGCGCACCGGCGACCCTCGTGCCGCAATCGCCGCCCGGATCGCGCATGTTCCCGAGGACCGGCTCGGCACCGGCGTGGCGCCGGGCCTGAGCATCGCCGAGAACTCGGTGCTCAAGTCGTATCGGCAGCGCGGGATCTCCCGGGGCCCCATCCTGAACTGGGGGATGATCCGCGAGGTCGCGCGCGAACTGATCCGTCGCTACGGCGTCGCCACTCCGGGGCCGAACCTGCGGGCGCGCGACCTGTCGGGCGGCAACCTGCAGAAGCTCATCCTCGGCCGGGAGTTCTCCGGCACCCCGAAGGTGCTGATCGCGGCTTCGCCGACACGGGGGCTCGACGTCGGCGCGATCGAGACCGTTCACGCCTACCTGCGGCAAGCTGCGGAGAGTGGGGTTGCGGTGCTCCTGATCAGCGAAGACCTCGACGAGATCCGAGCGCTCGCCGACCGGATCGTGGTCATCTACGAAGGCGAGCTGACCGGCGAGTTCGATCCCCGGACGGCGACGGTCGAGGAGATCGGGCTGGCAATGGCCGGAGGTGAACGGACGTGATCAGCGTCGAGCGGCGCCTCACGCAGCCTCGGTGGCTGAAGTACGCCGTGCCGTTCGGGTCGGTCGTGGTCGCGTTCGTGATCATGGCCGTCGTCCTCCTCGCAACGGGGCACGACCCGATCCGTACCTACCGTCGGCTCTTCGACGCCGCCTTCATCGGCAGTGCGGCCTGGACGGACACGTTCACGCTCGCGACGCCGCTGATCTTCACCGGTCTGGCCGCGGCGGTCGCGTTCCGGATGCAGCTCTTCAACATCGGCGCCGAGGGGCAGCTCTACATCGGGGCGATCTGCGCGGCAGGCGTCGCGATCTGGCTAGGTCCCGACCACGCACTGGCGCTGACGATCGCTGCGATGTGTGTCTGCGGCGCGGCCGGGGCGGCGCTCTGGGCGCTGATCGCCGGCGTGCTGAAGGCGTTCGCGCGCACGAACGAGATCATCACCACGCTGATGCTCAACTACGTGGCGGGTCTCCTGCTCACGTACATGATCTTCGACAGCGCGTCGCCGTGGCGGGACCTGTCGACGATCCAAACGAGGTCGTTTCCGCAGTCGGTGGCGCTGAAGCCCAGCCAGTTCTGGCCGACGGTCACGGTGTCCGGCGTCGTCGTCTCGTTCGGCTTCCTCCTCGCCGCCGGCGTCGCCGTCGCGCTCTGGGCGCTCTTCCGGACGACCCGGTTCGGGTTCGAGATGAACGTGATCGGCGACTCGCAGCGCGCCGCCCGCTACTCGGGGATGCGCACGCGACGGAAGATCCTCGCGGTGATGGCGATCTCGGGCGGGGTCGCCGGGCTCGGCGGCGCCAGCCAGATCGGCGACTTTTCGCACGTGCTCGACGCGAGCCCTCAGGGCCTCCAGGGTGCGAACTACGGCTACACGGGAATCGTCGTCGCTGCGCTCGGACGCTACAACCCGTTCGCGGTCTTCCTAGTCGGCGTGCTCATCGGGGGCCTGCAGAACGCCGGTCTCTTCCTCCAGGGCGCCGACTTCCCAATCGGGCTTGTCGGCGTCATGCAGGGAATCATCCTGTTCTGCGTCCTCGGCGGCGAACTGCTCGTCCGCTACCGCGTGCGCGTGGGCCGCCGCCCCGTCGCTGCCGCAGAGGCGTCGTAGTGGGCGTCAACGACTCCCTCGTCGTCGAGGTGCTCACCCAGGCCGTTGTGTATGGAACACCGATCCTGTTCGCGGCGCTCGGCGAGCTGCTGGCTGAGCGCTCCGGCGTGCTCAACCTCGGTGTCGAGGGGATGATGCTGGTCGGTGCGGCGATGGGTTTCTGGGGGATGCAACGAGCGCCCGGCACCGACGCGACGGCGCTGACCCTGGCCGTTCTGACAGCCGGCTTCGCCGGTCTCGTGATGGCACTTGCGTTCGCCATCCTGGTGGTCTCGCTCCGCGCGAATCAGATCGTCTCCGGCCTCGCCCTGACGATCTTCGCCGGGGGCCTCGGCTTGTCCTCGTATCTCGGCAACGACCTCGGGCTCGCCGACGTGCCCGCGAAGCATCAGTTCGGAGACATCGACGTCTTCGGGTTGAAGGACACACCGGTGGTCGGCCCGATCCTCTTTCACCAGTCGGCGTTGGTTTACCTCTCGTGGGCGCTGACGGTGCTGATCGCCCTGTACCTCTCACGAACACGGCTCGGTCTGAACGTGCGCGCGGTCGGTGAGAACCCCGGGGCTGCGGACGCGATGGGGATCAATGTCAGGCTCTACCGGTACGCACATGTGCTCGCGGGCGGTGCGCTCGCGGGAATCGGAGGCGCGTGCTACAGCCTCGCCATCACGCCCGGCTGGACGGACGGCGACTCGCTCGTCGGCGGCGCGGGTTGGATCGCGATCGCGCTGGTGATCTTCTCGTTCTGGCGTCCGGAGCTCTGCCTCGTCGGCGCGTATCTCTTCGGCGGTCTCGCCGGTGGTGTGCCGGCAGCCATTCAGGCGCACGATTACAAGGCGATTCCGGCGTTCTTCAAGACAAGCGAGTTTCTCAACTCGCTGCCGTACGTGATGACGATCGTCGTCCTGGTGATGGTCTCCACGAGTTTTGCCCGGCGCCGGATCGGCGCACCTGCGGCCCTCGGCGTACCGTATGTCCGCGAGGAACACTGATGGATGTCGTCAGTCCCACGAGTCTTGGCGAGGCGCTCCGGGTCAAGGCCGAGCGTCCGGACGCGGTGCCGATCCAGGGCGGGACCGACGTGATGTTCGAACTGAATTTCGACCGGAGCCGTCCCGAGCTGCTGCTCAACCTGAACGAAGTCCCCGAGTTGCGCGGATGGTCCCGCGAAGACGGTTTGCTCCGGCTCGGATCGGGGCTCACGTACGCCGAGGCGATGGAGGCTCCGCTGGCCGAGTTGCTCCCCGCGTTGGCGGAGGCGTCACGGACGGTCGGTTCGCCGCAGATCAGGAACCGGGGGACAATCGGCGGCAACCTCGGCACCGCCTCTCCGGCCGGGGACGCGCTGCCGCCACTGCTCGTCGAGGGGGCGTCGGTCGAGCTCGTGTCCGTGCGCGGCGTCCGGGCGATGCCGCTGCAGGAGTTCCTGGTCGGCCCGAAGCGGAACGCGGCTGCCGACGACGAGCTGATCACCGCGGTGTCGGTCGAGCCCTCCGGCGCGCCGCAGACGTTCATGAAGGTCGGGCCGCGGAACGCGATGGTGATCGCCGTCTGCTCTCTCGCGCTCGTCGCAGACCGGGAGCGGGGCGAGCTCCGTGCGTCGTTCGGCTCCGCCGGACCGGTCGCCGGGCTCGTGTCGGCGCCGATCGGCGAGGCTTCGTCTTTCCCCGAGGAGGTCGCCGAGGCGGCCAGCCCGATCGACGACGTGCGCGGAACAGCCGCGTACCGCCTGCATTCGTTGCGCGTCCTGGCGGAGCGGGCGCTGGAGCGTTGCCTGGGTTGAGAATCACTATCACTATCAACGGAGAATCGCGTGAGGCCGACGTCTGGCCGGGCGAGAGCCTGCTGTTCGCGCTGCGCGAGCGGCTGGGGCTGCCGGGATCGAAGAACGCCTGCGAGCAGGGTGAGTGCGGTTCGTGCTCGGTGCTGCTCGACGGCGAGCTCGTCTGCGCCTGCCTCGTGCTGGCCGTCCAGGCAGACGGGCACGAGGTAGTGACGGTCGAAGGGCTGGCGCTGGGGGACGAACCGCACCGTGTCCAGGAGGCATTCGTCGAGGCAGGTGCGGTCCAGTGCGGCTTCTGCACGCCCGGGCTCGTCGTCGCGACCGCCGACCTCCTCGCGCGCAACCCGACCCCGACCGAGGACGAGATCCGGGAGGCGCTGTCGGGGAACCTCTGCCGCTGCACCGGGTACGGGAAGATCTTCGCGGCAGTCAGGCTGGCGGCGGGATGAGAGCGCCGATGGGGGAACAAGGCTCGAGGCCCTGTGGACGGACCGGCGCCGTATCGGCGCATTTCGGCAACGGACACGCGCGGGTTTCCGCGGTATCGTCGATGTCGGGTGGCGGGGGGACGGCTCCTCCGTCCCCACCCAGGGTGGGGAGTGGAAGGAGGGCGGCGTGAGCACCACCACCCCTCGGCGACTCGAGATCGGACGGATCGGCGAGGTCGTGCCGCGGACCGACGGCATCCCAAAGACGAACGGCCAGTTTGCGTACGCGAGCGACCTCTGGCAGGCGGGGATGCTCTGGGGCCACACCGTGCGGAGCCCGCACGCGCACGCACGGATCGTCGAGATCGACGTCTCTGCTGCCCTGGCGATGCCGGGCGTTCACGCCGTCCTCACCCACGACGACGTCCCCGGCCAGAAGACCTACGGGCTCGAGTTTCCCGACCAGCCGGTGCTCGCGATCGACCGGGTCCGCTACTACGGCGAGCCGATCGTCCTCGTCGCCGCCGAGCACCCGGAGCAGGCTCGGCGTGCGGCAGAGAAGGTGCGGATCGAATACGAGCCGCTCGAGCTCGTCAGCGACCCGGAGCGGGCAACCGAGCGAGAGCCGCTCCACCCCGACCGGCCGACGATGGGCCACGGCTACCGCGACGACCCGCGGCCGAACGTCGTCCGCCACATCGTCATCCGCCACGGCGATCCGGAGGCACGAGCCGACGTCACGGTCGAGGGGATCTACGAGGTCGGGATCCAGGACCAGGCTTTCCTCGGTCCCGAGTCGGGGCTCGCGGTCCCCGACGGCGAGGGCGGCGTCGATATCCACGTCGCCACGCAGTGGCTCCACGTCGACCGCGACCAGGTCGCACCCTGCCTCGGCCTCGCGCCGGAGCAGGTGCGCATCCACCTCGCCGGCGTCGGTGGCGCCTTCGGCGGCCGGGAAGACCTGTCGATGCAGATCCACGGCGCGATGCTCGCGCTCCACACCGGCCGGCCCGTGAAGCTCGTCTACGGGCGGGAGGAGTCGTTCGTCGGGCACGTCCACCGCCACCCGGCGAAGATCTGGGCCGAGCACCGCGCGACGCGAGAGGGCCGCCTCGTCTGTGTCCGGACGCGGATCCTGCTCGACGGCGGCGCGTATGCCTCTTCGTCGACGGCCGTCACCTCGAACGCGGCGTCCTTCGCCTGCGGGCCGTACGACGTGCCGAATGCACTGATCGAGTCCACCTCGGTCTATACGAACAACCCGCCCTGCGGGGCCATGCGCGGCTTCGGCGCCGTTCAGTCGTGCTTCGCCGCCGAGGCGCAAATGGACCGGCTCTCCGCCGAGCTCGGAATCGACCCGGTCGAGCTGCGGCTGCTGAACGCGCTCGCGCCCGGCGACCGACTCCCGACCGGACAGGTGATCCGCGGGTCCCTGCCGGTGGCGGAGGTGATCAGGCGCGCCGCCGCCCTCGAGCCGCCGGCGCCCGAGGAGCTTCCCCGCGACCCGATCCGTCTGCCCGGCGGCGCCGGGAACACCACGCGCGGCGAGGGCGTCAAACATGGCATCGGCTTCGCCGTCGGGTTCAAGAACATCTGCTACTCGGAGGGCTTCGACGATTTCTGCGCAGCCCGTGTCGTCCTCGCCCGCGACTCCGCCGAGATCCATTGCGCAGCGGCCGAGGTCGGCCAGGGCGTGAATGGCGTGATCCTCCAGGTCGCGCGCACCGAGCTCGGGCTCGACGACGTCACCGTCGCACCCGCCGGCACCGTCCGGGTCGACTCGTCCGGATCGTCCTCCGCGTCGCGGCTGACCTATATGGCCGCCGGCGCGGTGCAGCTCGCCTGCCGCGCCGCGCTCGAGGAGCGCGACCGGACCGGTGCAGCCGAGGTCGACGTCGAGCGCGTCTACCACCATGGGCGCACCTGGCCGCTCGACCCGGAGACGGGGCAGACGACCGGCGAGCGCTCCCACGTAGCGCTCGCCGTCGCCGCGATGCGCGTCGTCGCGGAGGTCGACGTCGAGCTCGGGCTCACGCGCGTCGTCTGGGTCGGTACCGCGCAGGACGTCGGCAAGGCGATCAACCCGCAGGCGGTCGAGGGACAGATCGAAGGAGGCACCGCGCAGGGCTTGGGGCTGGCACTGATGGAGGAGATCCAGACCCGCGACGGCCTGATCACGAACGCCAGCTTCACCGACTACCTGATCCCGACCGCGCTCGACATGCCACCGGTGGTCAGCGAGCTGATCGAGGATCCCGAGCCGGACGCCCCCTACGGCGTCAAGGGCGTCGGCGAGCCGCCCACCGTGGTCTCCACCGCCGCGATCGTCTCCGCGCTGCGGGACGCGACGGGCCGGGAGCTGACCCGCGTGCCCGTGCGCCCGGACGACATCGTTGGGCTCTAACCGAGCTCGTCGAGGGCGAGGGCGACGGCGTCGTCGGCGGTCAGCGACGTGCCTTGCTCGGAGGCCTCGGCGAAGGCGGCCTCGTCCAGCTCCGCGCGGATGAGAGTCAGCGCTTCGTCGTTTCCTCTCCTGAGCCAACCCATCGGGGTGGCTCCCATCTCCTCGAAACAGCGTCTCGCCGGTGGCGAGTACCCGTGCGGCGGCCTCGGCCCTGCCGGCAAACGCGAGTACACGGGCGAAGCGGCAGACGAGCACCGCCTCGCGGAAGCGGTCGCCCAGCTCGCGGTTGAGCTCGTACGCCTCCCCGAGCAGCGACGTAGCCGTCTCGACTCGCCCCTCCGGCCCGGCGACGTGCGCCAGCGACTCGAGGGCGTGCACCTGGAGGTGCTTGTAGCCGCCGGCACGAGCCTGCTCGAGCACGTTCTCCTCGAGTGTGCGAGCGCGATCCGACTCTCCGAGCTCGTCGTACGCCCAGGCGAGCATGCGGGTTGCCAGCAGCGTGTGGTAGCGGTCGCCGACCTCCCCGCACAAGCGCTCGCTCTCCTCCCAGAGCTCCCTTGCCTTCTCGTAATCCTGATCGTCGGCGGCAGCGTGACCGAGGAGGAAGAGCGAGCCCGCGGCGCCCAAGCTGTCTTCGAGCTGACGATGGAGGTCGAGCGCCTCCTCGGCCCGAAGTCGTACGCGTTCGGAGTCCGCGTGGCCGACCGCCATGTCGGCGGCTGCGTTCAGGGCCTTGACCCGCGCTCTCGAGCACCAGGTCCGGCTCGCGCAGCGGCGCCAGCGCACCCAGAACACCCCGTCCGGGTACCGATCCGAGGCCTCGGCGGCGGCCTGGAGGCCGAGCCGCGTCTTGCCCGTCCCTCCCGGCCCGGTCAGCGTCAGCAGCCGGGCACCCTCGAGCAGGGTGACGACCTCTGCGAGTTCGTGCTCTCGGCCGAGGAACGGTGTCGCGGGAACAGGCAGGTTCGTACGGTAAAGGCTCTTCAGCGCTGGGAATTCGTCGTCGCCGAGCTGGTAGAGCCGCTCCGAGCGGAGAGGTCCTTCAGCCGGTGCTCGCCCAGATCGTGCAGGCCGTCCGTGCCCGTGACCGCGGCGGTGGAGGCTGAGACGAGCACCTGCCGGCCGTGTCCGGCGGCGGCGATCCGTGCTGCCCGGTGCACATCGACTCCCACGTAGCCTTCATCGGCGACGAGCGGCGTCCCCGTGTGGATTCCGACCCGCACCCGAACCGGCCCTCCGGCGAGCGCGGGAGTCGCGTCCCGGGCCGCCGCCAGCGCTCCTGGCGCGGTCGGAAATGCGACGAAGAACGCGTCCCCCTGCGTGTCGACCTCGACGCCGCCGTGGGCACGAAACGCCTCGCGGAGGGCACCTCGGTGCTCCGCCAGCACCTGCGCATAGGCGGCGGCGCCCAGCACGTGCAACAGCCTCGTCGAGCCCTAGCGCCAGAAGCCTTCGTGGACGACGCGTCCCTGGTCCTCGATCAGCGGGCCCTGGACGTCGACTGCCCGGCCGCCGCGGGCGAACACCTCGCGGCACGATATCGCAAGCGTCCAGGCGCCGGTCGGGTCCTGGACGATCTCCCTGAGCGTCGCGCTGCTCAGCGCGAAAACGACTCGGCCGATGCCCGACCAGAAGATCGCGCCCGCACACATCGCGCAAGGCTCGGTGCTCGTATACAGCGTGCACGTGCCGAGCTGCTCGGGCCCGAAGTGGGCGACGGCGTCGCGAACGAGGTTCTGCTCGGCGTGCGCAGTGCAGTCGCGCCCGGTGACGACGGTGTTCTCGGCCTCGACGACGACCGTCCCGTCGGCGTCGACGAGCAGGGAGCCGAATGGATGGTTGCCGTGCTCACGTGCAGCCGCGGCCAGGTCGATCGCGCGGGCCAGGTGCCGCAGGTCCTGTTCTGTCATGACTGTGCTCACTTCCTGAGGGCCAGCGCCGCTCCGCCGGCGATCCGGCCGAGGACGGCACCCTGGATCGACGCGGTGAAGCCGGCTGCGACCGCCATCACGACCGCGAGAGTTCCGCCCGGCATGCTCCTACCCTATTAGGCTGACGATCCATCCCGACTCGAGGAGCAACCATGGTTCGCGCATTCGACATGGAGTCGTTGCAGAAGGTCGCCAACTCGCCCGAGTTCGCCGCCACGGGAGCGGACGCCGCCGAGATGGGCATCCCGTTCTCGACGCAGGTCGTCGTCCTCGAGTGACCGAGCCCGAGCGCCCGGCGCCGAGCTCGGCCGACGACCTCGGCTTCGAATCGATCCTGTACGAGAAGGCGCCGCCGCGGGCGACGATCACTCTCAATCGTCCGGAGGTGCTGAACGCGTTCGACTTCCGGATGCTGCGGGAGCTGGCACGGGCCTGCGAGGACGCGAGCTGGGACGACGAGATCCGCGTGGTCGTCCTCACCGGGGCCGGCCGGGCCTTCTGCGTCGGCGCCAACCTCCGCACCTGGGCCGATGAGGGCTACGTCGGGAACGAGCGCGAGTACTGGAAGTGGTTCGGGGCGATGGACGCCGGCGTCACTGCGCTCAGGCGGATCGGCAAGCCGACGGTCGCCCGGATCAACGGCATCTGCGTCGGCGGCGGCAACGAGCTACAGATGGCGTGCGACCTCGCCGTCATGGTCGACGTCGCCTTCATCCGGCACGTCGGTCTCCAGCACGGTTCCGTCCCGGCCGCGGGAGCGACGCAGTGGCTGCCCCTGCTCGTCGGCGACCGCCGGGCCCGCGAGATCATCTTGCTCTGCGAAGAGATCCCCGCGGCGAAGGCCGCCGAATGGGGGCTCGTCAACCGGGTCGTCCCGGCCGCTGAGCTCGACGCGGCGGTGGACGAGATCGTCGGCAAGCTCGCGGATCGCCTGCCGCTGATGACCCGCTATGCGAAGCAGCAGCTGGACTTCTTCCGCGACCTCGCCTGGCACGGGACGATCGGCCATGCCCGCGACTGGCTCGCGCTGTCGATGCTGAGTGACGACGCGGGCCAGGGGGTACAGGGCTTTCTCCAACGACGGACCCGACAAAGCAGGAAGGAGCAAGGATGAACGTCGACGAGCTCTTGAGCGGCGCCCGCGATGCGATCTCGGTGCGCCGGGTCTTCGGCGAACCGATCGAGCACGACGGAGTGATGGTCGTCCCGGTCGCCAAGGTCGGCGGCGGGGGCGGAGGCGGCAGCGACACCGAGCACAACGGCGGCGGCGGGTTCGGCCTCGGCGCGAGGCCCGTCGGCGTGTACGTGGTCAAGGACGGTCAGGTGAGCTGGCGGCCGGCGGTCGATCCCGTTCGAGTCGCGCTCGTCGTGGTCGCCGCGCTCGCGCTGCTGTCGCGCGCTCGACGCTAGGGCAGCGGGAGCCTTCCGGCCCCGTCGACGCAGTCGGCGAGGTAGAGCGCGGTCCCGAGGTCGCCGATCCAGAGGCTGTACCGGCCCATGCCGTGGACGGCTCGGGCGCGCTCGACCTGCGCGATCGCGTGCACCGCGAAGCGCCGGGCGCGTTCGAGCCAGACCTCGTCGCCCGTGCGCTCGAGCAGCGTCAAAAACGCGTATCCGTTCCCGGCGGTGCCGTGGCAGAGGCCGGCCCCTTTTGCGAGGGGGCCGGCGCGCCAGGTCAGCTCGCTGCCGGCGAGCGCGAGCTCCTCCTCCAGGAGCGGCCCCAGCGACGTGACCATCCCTGGCGCCCCGTGGCACCACTGCATGCGGATCGTCCCGTTGCGCGTCAGACCACCGTCGGCCAGGGGCGGCCAGTTCGCGAGGTCGTCTTCGACGACGGCGTACCGACGCGCCGTCTCGGCGACTCCTGCCTCGTCACCCAACGCGAGCACGCCCCCGGCAAACCCGTGAGCCGCCCCGAGGTACCGGGCCGCCCCGCCGTAGAGGTGCTGCGTCCAGAGCGCGGTCTCGGGGTCGCGCGCAGCGCGGAGACGTTCGGCCGACTCGAGCCAGAGGTCGTCGAAGCCGAGCTCCCGCGCGACCAGCATCGTCCCTGGGCTCCCCCACAGGAGCTCGCGGTGCTCGTCGTCGACGTTCGCCGCGACGAGCTCGCGCAACCGCTCGCGCGTCGCCGCCGACGGCGCGAGCCGGTGGCGGGCCAGCAGGACGCCGGTCTCGCCGACCAGGAGGCTGGGACCGGGGGCGTCGGGCTCGAGACGGTCGAGGTACGGAATGTAGTCGTGGCGCAGGTCGCCGAATCCGCGCTCGGCGAGGCGCCGCAGCGCGTCGATCACGCCGGCGCCGCCCAGGTAGAGCCCACCCCAGGGCCCCGAATCGCCCGGATCCGCGTCGTCGGGATGCGGCGGCCAGCCGCCCTTGAACGCGTCCTCCGCGTCCGCGGCGATCGTGCGGATCACCGTCCGAACGCGCTCCAGGTCCCAGGCTTCCTCGACCGGCGGTTCGTGGGCCGCCGGGTCCCAGAGCACTAGGACACGAGCTCGTCGGGGACGAGCTCGACCGTCACCTCGCGACCCTGCCGGAGCAGCCGTGCCGGCACCGTTCGGCCGATCAGGTCTCCGGCCATCAGCCGCTGGAGGTCGTCGACGCCGGCGACGGCGGCGCCAGCGACCTCGACGATGAGATCTTCCGCGCGCAGCCCGGCGCGGTCGGCCGGGCTCCCTTCGACCACCTGTACGACCTCAATGCCACGCTGCCTGCCCAGCGCCGCCGCAAGCCGCGGCGGCAGCGGACGCGCGTCGCCTGCGATCCCGATGTAGGCGCGGCGGAAGCGCCCCTCGCTCATGAGTGCACCGACGATCGCCCGTGTGGTCGCGTTGATCGGGACGGCAAGCCCGAGTCCGACGCCCGCCACGGCGGTGTTGATCCCGACGACGCGGCCCTCGCCGTCGGCGAGCGCGCCGCCGGAGTTGCCGGGGTTGAGCGCGGCGTCGGTCTGGATCACGTTTTCCACGATCCTCGTCGCCGAGCCGGAGCGGGTCGGGAGCGAGCGGCCGAGCGCCGAGACCACTCCCGCCGTGACCGAGCCGGCGAAGCCGTTCGGATTCCCGATCGCGACCACGAGCTGCCCGACCTGCAGCGACTCCGCGTCGCCGAGCTCCGCAGGCACGAGCTCGCTCGGTTCCGTCCGGAGCACGGCGAGGTCGGAAAGCGGGTCGGCACCGACCACCTCGATGGTGAGCTCGCGGCCGTCGACGAAGGAGGCGACGCCCCGGTCGGAGCCGGCAAAGACGTGCGCGGAGGTGAGGACGAATCCGTCCGGCGTGATCACCACGCCGCTTCCACCCCCGTCGACGCGCCGTCCGCGGGCGATCCGGCGAGACACGCGCAGGTTCGCGACCGAGCGCGCGAGCCGTCGTGCGACCTCCGTGACGACGCGCGAATACGCATCCAGCGGTCCCTCGTCGGAAGGCGCCGCGTCCAGCGAGACGAGCCTCAACGCTCCCATGGATCAGTGATAGCAGCAGGGCGATAGGCTGCGCCCGTGGCCGAGGTCGAGACCAGCCGCGACGGCGCCGTCCTGACGATCACCCTCAACCGTCCGGACTCGTACAACGCATTCACGACCTCCATGCACGCGGCCCTGCGGGGAGCGCTGGAGAAGGCCGCCCCCGACGACGTCCGGGCGGTGGTGATCACGGGCGCCGGGAAGGGCTTCTGCGCGGGCCAGGACATCTCCGAGTTCCAGGGGCTCGACCGCGACGTCGGCGAGCACCTCGAGGCCACCTACCATCCGAACATCCGCGCGATCCGCGCGCTGGAGAAGCCGGTGATCGCGGCGGTCAACGGCGCTGCCGCCGGCGCCGGCCTCTCCCTCGCCTGCGCCTGCGACTACCGGCTCGCCGCGGACGGCGCCGCGTTCGTTCCGGGCTTCGTCGGAATCGGCCTCATTCCGGACTCGGGCGGCTCGTACTTCATCGCCCGCCTGCTCGGCCCGTCGCGCGCGTTCGCCTGGATGAGCTCGAATCGCAGGCTGACGGCGGCCGAGGCGCACGCGTGGGGCCTGGTCGACGAGGTCGTCGATGCTGACGGGCTGGCGGCCCGGGCAGCTGAGGTCGCGGCGGAGTATGCGTCGCTCCCCACTCGCGGAATCGGGATGACGAAGCGGCTCTTCGACCATGCGCAGACGGCGACGCTCGACGAGCAGCTCACGCTCGAGGCCCAGCTCCAGACGGCGGCGACGAAGACGGCGGACTTCGCCGAGGGCGTGACCGCCTTCCTCGAGAAGCGTCCGCCGAGCTTCACCGGCACTTGAACCCCGTCACCACGGTCGATTACCACACCGGCGGGGAGCCGTTCCGGATCGTCACGGGCGGGGTCCCGCCGCTCGGGGGACGATCGATTCTCGACAAGCGGCGCTTCGCGGCCGAGCAGCTCGACCACGTCCGGCGCCTGCTCGTCTACGAGCCGCGGGGTCACGCAGACATGTACGGCTGCTTCGTCACCGAGCCGGAGGACGACGGCGCCGACTTCGGAGTCGTCTTCTTCCACAACGACGGCTACTCGACCGCTTGCGGGCACGGGACGATCGCGCTCGTTACCTGGGCGATCGAGACCGGGCGCGTCGAAGGGCCCGAGGTCGTTGTCGACGTCCCGTCCGGACGCCTGCGGACGGTCGCCCGGCTCGAGGACGGCCGAGTCGCCTCAGTCCTGTTCCGGAACGTGCCGGCGTTCGTACACGCCCGCAACCTGGTCGCCGCCGGCCGGGAGGTCGACGTCGCTTTCGGCGGTGCGTTCTACGCCTCGGTCGAGGAGCACGTCGAGCCCGCCGAGCTGCCGCGCCTGATCGAGCTGGGCCGCGCGATCAAGGCAGAGCTCGAGGCGGCGCACGAGATCGTCCACCCGGGAGAGTCCGAGCTCCGCGACGTGTACGGCGTGATCTTCTGGCAGGAGGAAGGGACGACCCCGCTCACCCATCGAAACGTGACCGTCTTCGCCGACGGCGAGGTCGACCGTTCGCCCTGCGGCAGCGGCACGTCGGCCCGCCTCGCTCTCCTCCATGACGAGGGACGGTTGGCGGTGGGCGAACCCCTTCGCCACCTGAGCATTGTGGGCAGCGAGTTCACCGGCCGGGTCGTCGAGGAGACCACGGAAGGAGTCATCACAGAAGTAGAGGGGAGCGCGCACCTGACCGGCAGGCACGAGTTCGTCCTCCAGCCGAACGACGAGCTCGGCGAGGGCTTCCTGCTTCGCTAGGGCGAATACGGAACGACGCGCTCGCTCTCGCCCGCGTCGTTCCGGGCGATCAGTGCGACGGCGGGCTCGGTCTCGCTCAGGTTGACGGCTTGGTGCGGCACCCCGGGCGGAACGAAGAGGAAGTCGCCTGCCTCGGTGACAACCGAGCGCTCGAGTGCCTCGCCGTACCTGGTCTCGACCCGTCCCTCGAGCTGGTAGATCGCTGTCTCATACCCGTCGTGGAAGTGGGGCTCCGCGACCGCGCCGGGCGGCACGACCACGAGGTGCATGGCAAGGCCGGTCGAGCCGCACGTGTCGGCCGAGACGCCGAGGAAGTAGTCCAGCCGCTGGCGCGCCGTCGCCGTCGATTCGGGCCTGATCAGGCGGATTTCGTCCACCCGGCAAGCGTAGGCCACACCGTGGGAGTGGGGCCAGCCGCACACCAGGACACGGGTCACCCCGATTCTCGCGACGTCTCTTCCGGGCGATCGTCAGTGCGTCAACGACGAGCAAGGAGGCTCGAAGTGATCGAGAAAGGACAGACCCTGGTCAATCCCGTCACCGGCGAGCGGATGACGTTCGTCGAGACGGCGGCCGATACCGGCGGCGAACGGGTCGTGATCGAGCTGCGCGCCGATCCGGGTGGCAGCGTGGCGGCCGCGCACGTGCACCCGAGCCAGTGGGAGACGTTCAAGGTTGTATCCGGCACGCTGGGCGCCAAGGTTGCCGGCCGAGGAGGCCGAGCTCCAGCCCGGTCAGGTGCTCGGCGTCGCGCCCGGCGTGGCGCACACCTGGTGGAACGCAGGCGACGACGAGCTCGTCTTCCGGTGCGAGATCCGACCCGCACTCCAGTTCGAGCCGCTGATCGAGACGATGTTCTCGCTCGCGGCCGACGGGAAGACGAACAAGAAAGGGATGCCGAACCCCTTCCGCCTCGCGGTGATCGCGAACTCCCACTTCGACACGGTCCAGCTGCCGGTCGTTCCGGCCTGGATGCAGAAGGTCGCGCTGGCGATGGGCGCGCCGGTCGGCAAAGTGATCGGCTACGGCCCGACGTACGTGCCCAAGCCAGGCACCTGCGCCGCATTCCGGCCCGGGCGAAGCGCTACGGGCCTGGGGAGACGATCGTCCGCACCGGAGATCCCGGCAACGCGTTTTACGTCGTCCTCGACGGGAAGGTGCGTGTCGACCCGCCGAAGGGAGCCTCGGTCACCCTGGAGGCGGGCGACTCGTTCGGCGAGATGGCCCTCCTCGACGGAGCGCCGAGGTCGGCCGACATCAGCGCCGTCGGCGAGGTCACCCTGATGGTGATCGGCCGGGCCGGATTCACGAAGCTCCTCCGTAGCGAACCGCAGATCGCCGGCACGCTGCTGCGAACGCTCGCGGGCCGCCTCCGCGCCGCGCAGGAGCAGTACTGAGCGCGCTGTCGCGCTAGACCCCGACGCAGGCCTCAACCTCACGACGGCGGCGATGATGCCGAACCTCATCAGCGGCTTCTCGGTCTGGTGCTTCCAAACCGAGGAGGTAGCCGAGATCGAGCGCTCTGAAGCTGCGAAGGGAGGGCGACGGGAAAGCGCGTGGCGGTTCAAGAGCTTCGTGAAGGCGTACTGGCCGCAGCTCGATCCCGAGCCAGCCTCGGCCGAGGGAACCGCCCAGCGGCTCTACGAGGTTCGGAACTCCCTCGCGCACGACCTCGGCGTCCACGACAACCAAGCTTCCCTGTCTTGCCGCCACTTTCGGCCATCGCTCGCGGTATCGCTTCCGGGTTTCGGTCGTCAGGGAGGTGCTAGATCACGTCGACCTCGAGAGTGGGGCCTGCCTGTCGGCGCGTTGGGGGGAGGGGTGGCCCGGCAGGGCGATCCTGCCCGGATCTTTTTAGACGGGCTCACCCTGAGCCTTGGAGAGCTGCGCCGCGAGCTCCGCTCGGCGGACGCCGAGCTTGCGGTAGACGTGGGAGAGGTGCGCCTCGACCGTACTGAGGCCCATGTAGAGTTCGGCGGCGATCTGCTTGTTGGTGCGCCCCTGGCCGGCGAGCTCGGCCACCCGCCGCTCGGTCTCGGTCAGCTCCTCGGAGGCGGGGGCGCGGCCGCTGATCCGCCTCAGCTCTGCCCGCGCCTTCTCTGCCCAGAGGCGGGCGCCGAGCTCCTCGAAGATCGCCAACGCCTGCTCCAACGTTTCTCGGGCCGCCTTCTTCTGCTGAGCCTGCCTGCGCACCATGCCCTGACAGAGCAGCGTGCGGCCATGCTCCAGCGGGAACGGCGCAGCGTTCGTCAGCGAGCGTTCGAACGCTGCCATTCCAGCTGCCAAATCACCCTCCGCGGCAAGAAGAAGACCGCGACATCGAGCTGGCCCGGTTCTGGCCAGACGGCTCCCCAAACGCTGCGCGTTCACCTCGTAGGGACCGAGGTAGGCGCGAGCCTGCTCGAGCTCACCGAGGGTGATCAGCGTCTCGATTGCGTCGGCCCAGAGGGGAGCAGTGGGGTCGTTCACTCCTCCGGCGAGGAACCGACCGGGCAGCTCACGGAGGTAGCCGCCAGCCGCCTCCAGGTCGCCGAGCGCGAGCTCGAGGCGGCCGAGAACAGCGGTGGCCATGATCCTCCACATTTCCTTCGAGTGCGCAATACCTTCCTCAGCCGAGGCGCGCGCGTCGTCGACCTGGCCGAGGTCGGTCTCGAGGAGCGCCTTGACGTGTCCCATCCAAGCGCGAGCTTGCGGGTGGTCCGTCTGCTCGGTGAGCTCATGAGCCACGGCGGCGTTAGCGAGCGCTTGCTGCCAGCGGCCGGCGAGCCAGTCGAGCATGATCAACGGCCACAAGACACAGACGCGAGTGCCTTCGTCGCCCCGAGCCACCGCCTTCGCCTCCAGTACCTCGAAAACGGCGCGGGCGCGGTCGAGCTCATCGAGACGCTCGAGAAGTCTGGCGAGGGCGAAGCGTGGACTGTTCGAGTATTCGAGCGCGAGCCCGAGCTGCTCCTCGATCTCCGCGCCCCGCTCGAGCAGACCCGGCGTGATCTCGGCCGACCACGTCTCCGCGCGCCCCGCATGCGCGATCGCCACGGCGAGCAAGGTAGGGTCGCCGGCGCGCTCGGCCTTCTCCAGCGCGGCGCGAGCGTCGGCGAGGGCAGCCCGGGCGTTGGCCCCGTCCAGGTAGACGAGACCCCGACACGCCAGAATCCAGGCAGCGCGGGCATCGTCGTCGGCTGCCTCGACCAAGGCCTCGTCGGCGAGCCCGATCAGCATCGGGGTGTTGCCCCGGTACGTCATGACCAGGCCGAGGAGAACGTCGGCCCGCTCCACGCCGGACGGAACCTCGCCAAGAAGCTGCTCGAGCAGCGCAGCCGCCCGTTCCCCATCGCCAGCAAGGCGATGGAAGCTCGCCGCTTGGAACCTCCGCTGTCGCGCCCGTCCCGGATCGGCCGGCGTCAGCCTCGCCGCGAGCTCGGCGAGGTCCGCCGCAGAAGCCGTCGCCCCGCGGGCGGCCGCCTGCTCTGCGGCGGCGTCTAGCTCAGAAGCGATTCCTTCGTCTGGGCCGTCGGCGCCCAGCGCCAGGTGGCGCGCTCGCTCCTCCACGTCGTCGACCACCGCAGCGAGCGCCCGGTGCACAGCACGCCGCTTCCAAACGGGCGCCTGCTCGTAACAGATGGAGGCCAGAAGCGGGTGCGCGAAGCGGATACGCGAGTCGTCGAGCTCGACGACGCCTTCTCGCGCTGCCACCTCCAGCGCCTCCAGGACGCGCTCGCGGTTGCCATGGGCTTCCGTGATGACCTCGACCGTCGGTCGGGCAAGTGCTGCAGCTTCGATCAGGACATCGCCGGTGTGCGCGGGCAGGCGGTCGAGACGGCCGCCGAGCAGTTCCTGCAGACTCTCGGGC
>JBKOVQ010000025.1:0-12293 GCA_046723985.1 Actinomycetota bacterium
GAGTAGCCATCACTCGGACTGCCGCCGAGCGAGGGATCGAATCGCCGTAGCGCCTCGAAGAGGCTCTGCGCCGATTCGAGTGACTTCGCCTTGATCGTGAACGCGCGCACCGTTACCTAGTCTGTTCTGATCGTCAGCCCGACATTGTCCGGGTTTCCCTCGACCGGATCCGGGTCAATCTGCCGAGGGGTCCTCGGTGGCACCGGGCTGGTCTTGGATTGGTTCCCCCTGGTTGCCGGGGCTGTCGGGGCCGCTGCCTGATTCACGATTCCCCCGGTTGGTGTCGCTCTCGCGACTGTCGCCTCGGCGCTCGTCGGCCCCTGGCCCGGCTGGCGGCCTCCTGCTCTTCCTGATCGCGGTCTTCCCACTGATCGCCTCGCTCGCTCACCGGTTTCCCTGCTTCTTGATGATGCGCTAGCCCTTCGTTCAACGCGGGTCGTGGCCGAACGTGCTGCGCTCGCGGATCTTTCCGTCCCGGCCATGGACGAGCAGCTCGGACTTGTTGTTGCGAGCGATGGCGCGTCCAGCCCTCGGCATTCGGCACCTAGCTGTAAGTCCCAGGAGCGTTGTTTGTCCGACCTGCCTTGGAGGCTGGTGGTTGTGAAGGCCGGCAGCGACTCCAAGGAGGTCGGACGGTGACATTGCATCGCAACGCCAGGACGTGCCCGCGCTCGAGGCGGCTGCTTGCGGATCGGGTGCTGGTGGAGGGTTGGTCGCTGGCGGCGGCGGCCGAGGCCGCCGGCGTCAGCGAGCGGACGGCCTGGAAGTGGGTTGACCGATACCGGCGCGAAGGCGAGGCGGGGCTCGAGGATCGATCGTCCGCGCCTGCGTCGGTGCCGTCGCGGACGCCGGCCGAGCGTGAGGAGCTGATCGTGGCGCTGCGCGAGCTGCGTTTCACCAGCGCGGAGATCGCGGAGACGCTGGGGATGCCGCTCTCGACGGTCGGCGCCGTGCTCGCCCGACAGGGGCTCGGCAAGCTTGCGCGTCCGCGGCGGAGGAGCCTGCCAACAGCTACGAGCGGCCGCGGCCGGGCGAGCTCGTCCACATCGACGTGAAGAAGCTGGGCCGGATCGCCCGGCCGGGCCACCGCGTCAACGGCGACCGGCGCACCAGAACGCGCGGGATCGGTTGGGAGTGCGTCCACGTTGCCGTCGACGACGCGACCCGGCTCGCATACGTCGAAGTCCTCGACGACGAGCAGGCTCCGACCGCTGCCGGCTTCCTGCGCCGGGCGGTCGCCTTCTTCCGCCGTTACGGGATCCGGGTCGAGCGCGTCCTCACCGACAACGGCGCCTGCTACCGCGCGGTCGTGCACGCGCTCGCCTGCCGCCGACTCGGGATCAAGCATCTCCGCACACGCCCTTACCGGCCACGCACCAACGGCAAAGCAGAGCGCTTCATCCGCACCCTCATCGACGGCTGGGCCTACGGCGCCATCTACCGAACCAGCGCCGAGCGCACCGCCGCCCTCACCGGCTGGCTCGACTGGTACAACCGACTCAGACCACACCGCTCACTCGGCCGAACACCACCACTCACCCGGCGCGCCGAGATGAACAACGTTGCTGGGGCCAACACCTAGCACCTAGTACTTGGCTTAACCATGCCGTGCACGGGCGGTACGAAAACTCCTGTTTGCGTCCTATGCGCTAACCCGGCTGATGCTCATCGGCGACGGAACGCCCTCACACCTCGGGGTCGGCAATAGGTGCGGAGCACTCGAGCAGAGCACGGTGGCCTCGCGGTTTCGACTACCGCTAGCCGCTCTCGATCGACACGCCGCGCGCGCGGAGCCAGTCGGCGCGCTCGTCGACGTCGTGGCGGGTCGCGGCCTCGAAGGCGACGTGGTGGACGCCGACACGGTAGCGGTCGAAGGGCTCCTCTGACGGCGTCTGCGCCTGACGGAGGCCGAGGGAGCTACCGGGGCCCGAGATGTACCAGATCGTCTCGCCCCGCTCCCCTTCCACCTCGCCGACCCGGTGCCAGCCGAGCGGCTCGAGCAGCTCTCGGTAGAAGGGCAGGCTGCGGAGAATCGAGCTGACGACGAGGTCGACGTGATGAAAGCCGGTGGAGCGCACCGCCTACCGTTCTCAATGATCTACCTCGGCCCGGATAGCTCCCCGCCGCGGCCGTAGCGAACCGCCCGCGTGGCCGTCCTCCGGTCGACCCCCTGGTCGAGCAACTGTTGCCGCTCCTCGCTCTCCCGCGCCCACCGGAGGAAGAGCCACGCGAGGGCGCCGAGGGTGACCAGCGAGCCTTCGAGCATCATCACGCCGCCGGCGATCCCCTGGTCGGCGTGGGCGGAGATGCCCCAACGGTCCACCGGATGCTCATAGACGGTGTAGAAGACGCCGCCCGACCAGACGAAGACGTTTCCCAGGATCGTCTCGACGACCCGGACGGCGGCGATGTAGCCGAGCTTCATCCCGGTCCCGAACCACTCCGGGCCGGGCAGCACCTCGATCACCGGCGCCCACATCAGCGCGCCGCAGGTGAAGAAGAGCAGGTGCTGGACGGCGTGGATCCCCGAGTGGTGGAGCGCTCCCTGGTAGGCGACCGGCAGGTGCCAGAGCAGGAGGTTCGCCGCCCAGATCGGGAAGGCGACGTACGGCAGAGTGAGGAAACGGAGCCGCATCACGGCCGGCAGCGCGAGCACCGGCCGGAGGAGCGGCCCGGTCAGCCCGGCGACGAAGCACAGCGGGGCGAGATCGCCGAGCAGGATGTGCTGGACCATGTGCATGAAGAAGAACTGCTCCTCGCCGAGCTCGTGGATCGGCGACGCGACCGCGAGGAAGGCCAGGACCAGCCCGAGGCCGAAGACGAGTCGCCGCCACAGCTCTACCGGCGTCCCGCGCGAGGCCAGGGTCGCCGCCCGACGGTAGTAGAAGAAACCCGAGGCGACGATCAGGGTCAGCGCGGCCGGATCGAACGTCCAGCTGGTCAGGGGCGACGGGCCCACGCCGAGAGTGTAGGGAGCCTCAGGGCTTACGACCGACAAAGATCCCCCAGCCGAGCAGCGCCCGCTGGAAGCGCAGGTAGTCGCGGCGGTGCTGCTCGTGCCCGGTCCGGATCTCCGCGTCGGGATGCTCGGCGAGCCACTCCTCCAGCGCACGCCAGTGGAGGCTCTCGTACCGATCCCAGTCGTCCTCGGAGGCGGCGATCACTCCCGTGAGGGCGAACCCGGCCCGCTCGAGGCGGTCGGCGGTCTCGGCGAGCGTGACGAACCCTTCCGGGTCGGTGTCCTCCGGGAGCGGCCACGTCCGCCAGAACGGCTCGCCGATCGCCACGAACCCGCCGGGGCGCACGGCGGGGAAGAGCGCCGCCGCCGCGTCGCCGATCGTCCCCCAGACGAATGTCGCACCGATGCAGAGCGCGGCGTCGAGACTCTGCGGCTCGAGCGGAAACGACGCGCCGTCGGCGGTGTGAATCTCGACGAGCTCGTCGAGGCCTGTTGCGGCGACGCGCTCGCGGGCGGCGTCGGCAAACTGCGGCCTGAGCTCGACGCCGGTGATCCGGCAGCCGTATGCGGCGGCGAGGATGGCCGTCGGCCCACCTTTCCCGCAAGCGATGTCGACCACCCGGCTCTCGGCGGTCAGGCGCAGGTAGACGCCGAGCAGCAAGATCTTCTCCGCGCTCGTCGGGTTCTGGATCTCGTGGTCGCGCTCGGCGATCTCCCATGGCCAGTCCATGTCCGGAGCCTAGGCTTACACTCGCGTCGTGGGCAACGAGCCGACCTACGGGGCGGCAGGGGTCTCGCTCGCAACCGCGGGCGCGGTCGTCGAGCGGCTGCGCGCGGTCGTCGAGTCGACCGGCGCCGAGGGTTTCGGCGCCTTCGCGGGGCTGTACCCGCTCGACGACCGGCGGCTGCTCGCGGCCTCGATGGACTCGATCGGGACGAAGCCGATCGTCGCCCGCGAGCGCGGGCTGCTCCGCAACTGCGGCGCCGACATTGCCGCGCACTGCATCAACGACGTCGCGACCACGGGCGCCGATCCGCTGTTCCTGCTCGACTACGTCGCAGCCGACCGGCTCGACCTCGAGCAGGTCGCCGAGCTCGTCGAGGGCGCGGCCGAGGTGTGCCGCGAGGCTGGCTGCGCGCTGGTCGGCGGGGAGACGGCGGAGATGCCCGGCGTCTACCAGGAAGGCGAGCTCGACTTCGCCGGCACCTGCGTCGGCCTGGTCGACCGTGACGACCTGATCGACGGCTCGCGCGTCGAAGCGGGCGATTTGGTGGTCGGCTTCGCGTCCGCCGGCGTGCACGCGAACGGCTTCTCGCTCGTCCGCCGCGTGCTCGAGCTCGAGGACTACGACGGCGAGGACCTGCTCGCACCCACGCGGCTGTACCTCGAGGAGCTCCGGGCGCTGCGGCGGGAAACGGACGTGCGTGCACTCACGCACGTCACCGGCGGCGGGATCGAGGGGAACCTCTCGCGCGTGCTCTCGGACGGCCTCCGGGCCGAGATCGACTGGGATGCGTGGGAGCAGCCGCCGGTGTTCGCCTGGCTGGGCCGCCACATCGATGAGGTGGAGCTGCGGCGCGTGTTCAACCTCGGGATCGGCTACTGCGCCGTCGTGCCCGACCCGGGCGGGCGCACCGTGATCGGGCGGATCGTGTGATCGGCGTTCTCGCGTCCGGAGACGGCACGAATCTCCAGGCGCTGATCGACCACGGGCTTCCGATCTCCGCCGTCGCCTCGAACCGTACGGGTGCGCACGCGCTCGAGCGGGCGCGGGCGGCAGGCATCCCAGCAGCGGTCTTCGAGCTCGGGGACGACCGCGCGTCCCGCGACCTGGCGATGGCCGACTGGCTGGAGGAGCACCGCGTCGAGTTCGTCGTCCTCGCCGGCTACATGCAGCTGCTGATGCCAGCGTTCCTCGCCCGGTTCCCCGACCGAATCGTCAACGTCCACCCGTCGCTCCTCCCCGACTTCCCCGGGCTGTCGGCGATCGAGCAGGCGGTGGCGGCTGGCGTCCGGACGACGGGCGTGAGCGTGCACCTCGTCGACGAGGGGATCGACACCGGCCCGGTGCTACGGCAGGAGCCGGTGCCGGTCGAGCCGATCGAGACGCTCGTCGAGCGGATCCACGCCGTCGAGCACCGGCTGCTGCCGGAGGTCGTGAGGGAGCTGTGCGCCGCGCGCTGATCTCCGTCTACGACAAGCGCGGCCTCCCCGAGTTCGCAGCCGGGCTGGTCGAGCTCGGCTGGGAGTTGGTCGCGAGCGGCGGGACCGCATCCTTGCTCGACAAGCACTGGTTGCCCGTGACGCGTGTCGAGAAGATGACCGGCTTCGCGGAGATGCTGGGCCACCGGGTCGTCACCCTCCACCCGGCCGTGCACGGCGGGATCCTCGCCCGGCGGGACGTGCCGGAGGACCTCGACGACCTCGCCGAGCACGAGATCGAGCCGATCGACATGGTCGTCGTCAACCTCTACCCCTTCACCGAGGTCGCATCGCGGCGCGGCGTGACCGAGGAGGAGGCGGTGGAGATGATCGACATCGGAGGGCCGGCGCTGCTGCGCGCGGCGGCGAAGAACTTCCACCACGTCGCGGCGGTCGCGCGGCCGGAGCGCTACGAGCGCGTCCTCGCGGAGCTGCGCGAGCACGGCGACCTCTCCCTCGACACCCGCCGCTCGCTCGCCGGCGAGTCTTTTGTCGTCACCGCCGCGTACGAGTCGGCGATCTCGGCCTGGTTCAGCGAGCGGGAGGCGTTCCCCGAAGGCCTGATCCCCACGTTCTGGAAGGACCGGAACCTGGCTTACGGCGAAAACCCGCACCAGCGCGCGGCCTACTACGCGGAGGCGGGGGCGCGCCGGCACCTGCTCTCCCGGGTCGAACAGCACGGCGGGAAGGAGCTCTCGTACAACAACCTCAACGACCTCTCCGCGGCGCGGCAGCTGGTCGAGGAGTTCACGCTCCCGGCGTGCGTGATCGTGAAACACGCGAACCCGTGCGGAGTGGCGGTCGCCGGAGGGATCGAGGACGCGTACGCGCGCGCGCTCGGATCCGACCCGGTTTCGGCCTTCGGCGGCGTGGTCGTCGTCAACCGCCCGGTATCCGCCGACCTCGCCGGGCGGATCTCGGAGCAGTTCGTCGAGGTGCTGTTCGCCCCGGGCTACGAGGAGGGCGCGGTCGACGTGCTCCGCGCGAAGGACGCGCTGCGGATCCTCGACTCGACCGAGCGGCGCAAGTCCCCCGGCGACGAGCGCGACTACCGGCGGGTCGTGGGCGGCCTGCTGGCCCAGGATCGGGACGCAGACGTCGAGGACCGCGAGGGAATGATCGTCGTCTGCGGCGAGCCGAGCGAATCCGCCTGGGGCGATCTGCTGTTCGCCTGGCGGGTCTGCAAGCACGTGACGTCGAACGCGATCGTGATCGCCAAGGATCTGCACACCATCGGTATCGGTGCGGGCCAGATGAGCCGCGTCGACGCGGTCCGGCTGGCACTCGAGAAGGCGCACGAGCACGGCCACGACCTGGCCGGGGCGGCACTCGCCTCGGACGCTTTCTTCCCGTTCGCGGACGGCCCGGGGCTCGCGCTCGAGCAGGGCGTGGCGGCGATCATCCAGCCGGGCGGCTCGAAGCGCGATGCCGACGTCGTCGCGGCGGTGGAGGCGGCCGGCGCCACGATGGTCTTCACCGGCCGCCGCCACTTCCGCCACTAGGCGCGTTACGCCGCCTCCTCCATGGGCTCGGGCTCCTCCCCGACGGCCGCTTCCGGCACCGCCTGCGGGCGGCGCCCGACGGCGGTGACCAGCGCTCCTAGGCCGGCTGCGATCACCGAGACTACGATCGCGGCGTGGAAGCCGTCCAGCAGCGCCTGCGGCGAGCCGTCCGGGCCGGCCGCGGCGTTGTTCACGGCAGTCGAGACCGCGAGCACGAGCGCGCCGCCGACCTGGAAGGACGAGCTGACGAGCCCGCTCGCGAGCCCCTGCTCATGGGCGGCGACCCCGTTCGTCCCGGCGATGTTCAGCGGCCCGTACGAGAGGGCGAAGCCGAAGCCGGCGAGCACGAAGGTCGGGAGCATCGCCGTCGCGTAGCCGGAGTCGAGCCCGATCGGCACGAACAGTGCGTAGGCGGCGGCGGCCGAGAGGAAGCCGAGCGTCACGAGCCGCGTGATCCCGAACCGGATCACCAGCGGACCGACCCGCGGCGCCAGCACCGCGACGAGAAGGCCGCCCGGGAAGATCGCGAGTCCGGTCTCGAGCGGCGACCAGCCGCGCAGCTGCTGCATGTACAGCGTGGCGATGAACTGGAATCCGAACCAGCTGCCGACGAGCAGCATCGCTGCGATGTTCGCCCGGACGAGCGTGCTCGAGCGGAGGATCCCGAGCCGCACGAGCGGGACGGCGGTGCGCCGTTCGATGGCGACGAACGCAGCGAGGATCCCGGCGACGCCGGCGAAGGAGCCGAGCGTGCGCGCCGACGCCCACCCGACGTCGGGCGCCTCGACGACGGTGAAGACCAGCAGCAGCATCGCCGCGGTCAGGGTGACGGCGCCGGCGAGGTCGAACGACCGCGAGCGAGGAACGTCTCGATGCTCCGCCGGCACGAGCTGGGTCGCGGCGATCAGCGTCACGAGGGCGATCGGCACGGGCAGGAAGAAGACCCACCGCCAGCCGATCTCGGTCAGCAGCCCACCGAAGACGAGCCCGAGCGAGAACCCGGTCGCACCCGTTGCGGTATAGATCGAGATCGCCTTGTTCCGAGCCGCCCCTTCGGCGAAGCTCGTCGTGATGATCGACAGGCCGGCGGGCGCGGTGAATGCCGCGCTTACCCCCTTGACGAAGCGGGTCGCGATCAGCAGGGCGCCGTCGTTCGCGAAGCCGCCGAGCGCCGACGCGACCACGAACACGCTGAGCGAGATCAGGAACATGCGGCGGCGGCCGAACAGGTCGGCGGCGCGGCCGCCGAGCAGCAGGAATCCGCCGTAGCCGAGGACGTACGCGCTGACCACCCACTGGAGGGAACTGGTGGACAGGCCGAGGTCGGAACGGATCGAGGGCAGGGCAACGCCGATCATCGAGACGTCCATCGCGTCGAGGAAGAGCGCGCCGCAGAGGACGAGCAGCATGCCGAACGCGCGAGGGCTCAGCCGCTCGGAAGACTGAGGTGCAACCGAAGCAAGAGTCATGAACCGATGCTGGCTGCCGCGACCAGCCTGGTACCAGAGCCTGTTTATCCTGGTACCAGCGCTACCCGGCTCAGCCTGGTGGCCGCCGGGCATACTGGGCGTAAGTGGCCACAGTCCAACTCGAAAGGCGTAGGAACGGCACCGACCTTCGCCGGCGAGAGCTGGGGGCGTTCCTGCGCAACCGGCGCGAGCGCATCCAGCCGGAGCAGGTCGGCATGCGCGGCGGGCGCCGCCGACGAACGCCCGGGCTCCGTCGCGAAGAGGTCGCCCAACTCGCCGGCGTCGGCGTCACCTGGTACACGTGGCTCGAGCAGGGCCGCGACATCAACCCGTCGGCCCAGGTGCTGGATGCGATCTCGCGGACGCTCCAGTTCGATCCCCACGAGCACTCGCACCTCTTCACCCTGGCCGGTATCCCGACCTCGACGATCGCGAACCAGTGCCTCGAGCAATGCCCCACCGCCCAGGCGCTGCTCGACCGACTCGAGCCGTTCCCGGCCTCGCTGGTCAACGATCGTCTCGACCTCCTCGCCTACAACCGGGTCTACGCGAGCTTCTTCGACGACGATCTCGAGGCGATCCCGATCGAGGAGCGCAACATCCTCTGGCTCGTCTTCACGAATCCGAGCTGGCGGAGTGTGGTCGTCGACTGGGACGACTCCGTCGGGGGCCTGGTTGCCGAATACCGGGCGGCGATGGCCGAGCATCTCGACGAGCCCGCGTGGAAGACGCTCGTCGCCCGCCTGCATCACGTCTCGCCCGAGTTCACGACGTTCTGGGAGCGGCACGACGTGGCAATGGTCGAGACCCGGATGAAGCGCGCCCGCCATCCCACGGTCGGCCTGCTCACGCTCATCTACACGCACCTTTGGCTCGGCCAGCGGCTCGGCACCCGGATCACGGCGTTCACACCGGCCGACGAGCGCACCCGTCGGAAGCTCGAAACGCTCCACGCGTCCCTGGAGTAGCTTCTGCAGCATGCAGCCGCCGACGTTCGACGAGGTCCTGGCGGCGCACGAGCGGATCTCGCCCTACCTCGTCCCGACAGCGCTCAACCGCTACCCGGCGCTCGACGAGCTCGTCGGCACAGAGGTCTGGGTCAAGCACGAGAACCACCAGCCCGTCTGCAACTTCAAGGTGCGCGGCGGAGTCAACCTCGTCGCCCAGCTCTCGGAGGACGAGCGGCGCCGCGGTGTCGTCACCGCGTCGACCGGGAACCACGGCCAATCGATCGCGTTCGCGTCGAAGCTGTTCGGCGTCCAGGCGATCATCTGCGTCCCGGAACGCGCCAACCCGATCAAGGTCGGGTCAATTCGCGGCCTCGGCGGCGAGATCGTTGAGCACGGACGCGACTTCGACGACGCGCGCGAGCACTGCGAGACGCTCGCGGAGGAGCACGGCTACCGCTACGTCCACTCCGGCAACGAACCGCACCTGATCGCCGGCGTGGCGACTCAGACGCTGGAGACGCTCGAGCGCCAGCCCGAGCTCGACGTCCTGATCGTGCCGATCGGCGGCGGCAGCGGCGCCGCGGGAGCCTGCATCGCCGCGAAGGCGCTCCGGCCGCAGATGCAGGTGATCGGCGTCCAGTCGGAGGCGGCGCCCGCCGCCTACCGCTCCTGGAAGGAGGGCCGGCTCGTCGAGGACGAGATGCACACCGCCGCGGAGGGACTCGCGACGCGGGTCGGGTTCGAGCTTCCGCAGCAGATCCTGCGCGAGCACCTCGACGACTTCGTGCTCGCCTCCGAGGACGAGCTGCGCGCCGCGACCCTGCACATGCTGGAGCGGACGCGGAACCTGATCGAGCCCGCGGGGGCAGCGGCGCTCGCGGCGGCGCTGAAGCTCGACCTCGCCGGCAAGAGGGTCGGACTGATCGCAAGTGGCGGCAACCTGACGCCCGATCAGCTCGGACACCTCTTAGCCTCCCGCGCGTGACGACCGAGGGCCGGATCCCCTACGCCGGCGGCGAGACCTGGTACCGGTCGTCGGCGATAGCGAGGAGCCCGGCAAGCTGCCGCTGCTGACGCTCCGCCGGCGCCCACGACGAGTTCACTCCACGGCGGGCCGAGGCACTGCACGCAGGGCTCCGAGGCTCCGAGCTCGTCACCTTCGAGGACGCCTCCCACATGCAGTTCGTCGAGGAGCCCGAGTGCTATCGCGAGCGCTGGCCGCCGGCTTCCTCGAGCGCGTCGAGCGCGAGTAGGCTTTTCGGCGGTGGCGCGCGACTATCCGACGCTGCTCGACCTGGTCGGCAACACGCCGGTCGTCCGCCTCCAGAAGATCGGCCGGGAGCTCGGTCCGACTCTGCTCGTCAAGCTCGAGTACCTGAACCCGGGCGGCTCGAACAAGGACCGGATCGCGCTGAGCATGATCGAGGAGGCCGAGCGAACCGGGAAGCTGCGGCCGGGCGGAACGATCGTCGAACCGACGTCCGGCAATACCGGTGTCGGGCTCGCGCTCGCAGCGGCAATCAAGGGTTACAAGATGATCTTCGTCGTCCCCGACAAGGTGGCGCCGGAGAAGATCGCGCTCCTGCGCGCCTTCGGCGCCGACGTCGTCATCTGCCCGACCGCGGTCGACGCCGACTCGCCGGAGAGCTACTACGCCGTCTCGGACCGCCTTGCCGAGGAGATTCCCGGCGCCTACAAGCCCGACCAGTACTCGAACCCGGGCAACCCGGATGCCCATTACCGGACGACCGGGCCGGAGATCTGGGAACAGACGGGCGGCGAACTCGACGCGGTCGTGATCGGCGTCGGGACGGGTGGCTCGATCACGGGCGCCGCGCGGTACCTCAAGGAGCGGAAGCCCGACCTGCTCGTCGTCGGTGCCGACCCGGAGGGCTCGATCTACTCGGGCGGCCCCGTGCACCCGTACCTCGTCGAGGGGATCGGCAAGGACGGCTGGCCGAAGAGCTTCGATCCCTCGGTCGTCGACGAGTACGTCCGCGTGCCCGACCGCGACTCGTTCCGGATGGCGCGCCGGCTGGCGCGCGAGGAGGGCATCCTCGCCGGCGGCTCCGGCGGAACGTCGGTCTTCGCGATGGTCGAAGTGGCGAAGCGGTTCGGCTCCGACGCGACGATCCTGACGACGGTCCCCGACGGCGGGCGCGGCTACCTCTCGAAGATCTACGACGACAACTGGATGCTCGAGCACGGCTTCCTCGAGCGGCACGGCCCGCCCGACACCGTCGAGCAGGTGCTCGCCTTCAAGCACGCGGAGAACGGCATCCCCGCCCTCGTCACCTGCGAGCCGCACGAGAAGCTCGGCGCCGCGATCGAGCTCATGCAGCGCTACGGGATCTCACAGCTCCCGGTCGTCCGCAACGCCCCGGCGGAGACGCTCACGGACGTGATCGGGTCCCTGAACGAACGAACGCTCCTCGACCGCATCTTCCGAAACCCGGACGCGCTCGGCGAGGACGTCGCGGCGGCGATGCAGCCGCCGCTCGGGGCCGTAGACATGGCCGATTCCGTCGACGAGGTCTTCGCCGACCTCCAGGAGAAGAACCAGGCGGTCGTCGTCGCCCGCGACGGGAAGCCGCAGGCCGTGCTCACGCGCTCCGACCTGCTCGAGTACCTCGCCCACCGGCGCTAGTGCGGGTCGGGCTCGTCTCGGACGCACACGGGAACGCCGTCGGGCTGCGGGCGGCATTCGACGACCTGGAACGGCGGGGTGCCGACGCCGTCGTCGCGCTCGGCGACATGGCCCAGGGCGGCCCGCAACCGGTCGAGTGCCTCGACCTCCTCCGGGCCGTGACCGCCCGTGTCGTGCTCGGGAACTCCGACGCGTTCCTGCTCGACCCGGATGCCGGTGCCGAGATCCCGACCGAGCGCCAGCTGACACAGCGCGAGTGGTCCGTTTCGCAGCTCGCGCCCGGCGAAATCGAGTACATCCGCTCCTTCGAACCGACGGTCGAGATCGATCTCGACGGTCGGCGCCTGCTCTGCTTCCACGGCACGCCGGACGATTACGACGGGGTCGTGCTGCCTGAGGATCCCCCGGATGCGTTCGACGGCACAGGCGCGGACGTTCTCGCCGGCGGCCACGTCCACGTCCCGCAGCTCCGCCGGGTCGGCGCGGCGTGGTACGTCAACCCGGGCAGCGTCGGTCTCGGCTACGACCACCTGCAGCCGGACGACGATTTCCGCTTCGACCCT
>JBKOVQ010000045.1:0-8567 GCA_046723985.1 Actinomycetota bacterium
TCCTCGTCGAAGCCCTCGCCGTCGTCGACGATGCGCACGACCCGCTGGCCGTCCCGCAACCCGATCAACACGGTCGCGCGCCGGGCGTTCGCGTGCCGGCGAACGTTCGCCAGGCCCTCCTGGACGATCCGGAAGATCTCGATCTGCTCGTCGGGACGCAGCTCCACCGCGCGCTCGATCTCCAGGTCGACGTCCAGCTGTCCGTCGGCGGTGAGGAACTCCACGTAGCGGGTGAGCGCCGAGTCGAACGGCGCCGATCCGCCGGCCGACGAGAGGGCGAGGACGGCGAAGCGCGCCTCCTGCTGCGCGGCCGTCGCAGCTTCCTGGAGGCGGGGCAAGACCTTCTCGAGGTCGGCGCCCCCGGCGAGCAGGCTGGTCTGCGTCGAGACCGCGAAGAGGTACTGGGCGAGGCCGTCGTGGATCTCGCGTGCAACGCGCGCGCGCTCCTCGGCGACGACGCGCCCGAACTCGGCGGCCCTGATCGCCCGCCAGACCCCGACCAGCAGGATCCCGTAGGAGAGGAGCCGCAGGAAATCGGACTGCGACACGTACTCGCTCGAGAGCGGTGCGGCGAAGACCGCGTGGAGCTCGGCGAAGAGCCAGATGGTCGCGCCGAATGCGAGCCACCGGTCGAGATCCTCGCCGTGGGCCCGGTACCGGAGCCCGAAGCCGACGAGCGCCGCCAGGCCGAGCAGCGCCTGGAGCGCAACCGCCGCGGTCAGCAGCGGCGGCTGCGGATGGCCGTGAACGAGCAGCGGCAGACCGTCGTCGACGGCGCGGCAGAGCAGCCACAGCGCGTACAGGAAGAGGGCGAGCGCTCCCATCGTCGCGAGCGCATGCGCTTTCGTCGCCACCCGGCCGCTCGTGTACGGTGCAGCCGCGATCAGCGTCACCGCCGCGAGCTGCCCGCCGATCGCTGCCCACGCCTCCGCCCGCCCGACCGAACTGCTGTCCAGCACCGGCGCGATCGAGAAGGCCAACGTCGACGCGGCCATGACGAAGAAGCCGCTCAGGAGATAGAGCTCGAAGGTCCGCCGGTCGACGGTGAAGCGGACATACGCGAGTACGCAGACGATCAGCGACACGACGAGGATCGCTGTGTCCAGGAAGAGGCGCAGGTTGGGGAGGTCGTACGGGCCTCGCCGCGCCGGCTCGGCGAGGAAGAGGACCAGGGCGGCTCCGAGCAGCCCGACGAGCACGAGCTCGTCGCGCACCCAGGAGAGGTAGTGCGTGCGTGCAGAGCGCATGCTCCTCTTGTCGGCAGGCGGCCCTCTGCCGATAAGGGAGAGCATGGGCCGCCGCACGCTCGTCGTCGACGACCACCCGCTGACACGCTCCGCGCTCGTCGGCCTGCTCGAGCTGCATGGCTTTCCCGTGGTCGGCGAGGCCGCGGACGGCGACGAGGCAGTCGAGCGCGCCCGCGAGGCCCAGCCGGATCTCGTCCTCCTCGACCTGACGATGCCCTGCTGCAGCGGGCTCGAGGCTCTGCCTCGCGTTCGCGCAGCGGCTCCGGCCTGCGAGGTGGTCGTCCTCACCGCCTCCGGCACCGAGGAGAACCTGCTCGCCGCGATCCGGGCCGGTGCGGCCGGCTACCTGTTGAAGTCCGAGCCGCCGGAGCGGATCGCAGAGTTCCTCGAAGGCGTCGCGCACGGCGAGGCCGCACTCTCGGGGGAGGTCGCCCGGCGGCTCGTCGACCGCGTCCGCGAGGGCGGGCGGCTCGACTCCGGCGTGCCCGACGAGATCGCGGACGAGCTCAGCGCCCGCGAGGTCGAGGTCCTGATCCTCCTGGACGAGCACCTCGGCACCGACGAGATCGCCACACGGCTCTACATCTCCGAGCACACTGTCCGCTCGCACGTGAAGAGCCTGCTGCGCAAGCTCGGCGTCTCCTCCCGTCGCGAGGCGCTCGAGGCGCTCGCGGCCGCGCGGGGTTAGTCCCAGAAGGGACCGGGTTCAGCCTGTCCCCAGGCCTTTGTGGTGCTGCGCGAAATCACTCATCGTGGGGGATGTCGTGGGGGATGCGTTCGACGCCACCGGCGCCGATTATCGGAAGAGCAACGAGTCCTCTCGTGGGGGGTGGCTCAGACAGGCGCACGGAACCGGCTCCGCAAGGAGCCGGTTCTGCGTTTGTTACCCGAACCCGTCGAGCGCCGACCGGACGAGGCCGGGCAGGGTCTCGAGGTTGTAACCGCCCTCCAGCACGGCGGCCACCCGCGGGGTCAGTCCGGCACAGCGGCGGGCGAGCTCGCGGAAGCCGGAGCCGTTGACCTCCATCATCGCCAGCGGATCGTCCATGTGCGCGTCGAACCCGGCCGAGACGATCAGCAGGTCGGGCTCGAAGCCGCGCACCGCCGGCTCCACGATCTCGTCGAAGGCACGCAGGTAGTCCTCGTTTCCGGATCCGGCCGGAAGCGGAACGTTCACGGTCGTCTCGTTGCCCTCGCCCGGTCGGCCGGTGCCGGGGTAGAACGGCCACTGGTGTAACGAGACATAGAGAACGCTCGGGTCCGCCCAGAAGATGTCCTGCGTCCCATTCCCATGGTGGACGTCCCAGTCGACGACCGCGATCCGCTCGAGCCCGAGCTCCGCCTGGGCGGCACGGGCCGCGATTGCGGCGTTGTTGAACAGGCAGAAGCCCATCGCGCGATCCGCAGGCGCGTGGTGCCCCGGCGGCCGCAGCATCGCGAAGCCGCCGGTGCGAGCCGCCTCGATCGCCGCGCCCGCGGCCAGCAGCGCGGCCTCGAAGCTCGTGGCGGAGGCCGGCGTGTCGCCGTCGAGCCACGTTTCCGTCTCGACCCCCCGGATCCGCGCGACGTGGCCGGGTGTGTGGCAGCGCTCCACCTGCTCGATCGTCGCCGGGGTCGCCTCCGTCCACCTGCCGAGCGACTCGAGCAGCACCTCCAGCCGGCGCGGCGATTCCGGATGATGGACGGTCGGGTGGAGGCGCCCGAAGGCCTCGTGGCTGACGACGTCCATCCTGGGCTAACCGGCGGCCACGAGCGCCTCGAGCCTGCGCGCCAGGTTGCCGAGCCCCCACGACTCCGCGAGGGTGGACGCCCCCGCCCACTTGGGTGTTTGGTCGGCGATCGAGGGGAGAGGGGCGGAGGCGTCCATCGTCGCGATTCGCCGGTAGAGCCGCAGTTCCTCCGCCTGCGCGGAGAACCGGCCCGCTTCGAGCGCTGCGTCGAGCGTCCCGTGCTCGGCGAGGATCGAAGCCGCGGTCTTGGGGCCGATGCCGCGGGCGCCCGGGAGCTTGTCGGACGGGTCGCCGCGGAGCGCGATGAAGTCGGGAACCTGGCTCGGCTCGACCCCATAGCGTTCGCGGACTTCGGCCGGCCCGATCCGCGCCAGCTCCGACACGCCCTTCACGGGTTGCAGCACCGTCGTCAGTTCCGAGGCGAGCTGAAAGGCGTCGCGGTCGGAGGTGGCGACCAGCGTCCGCCCCTTCTTCGATTCCTCCTGCGCGACCGCGGCCGCGAGGAAGTCGTCAGCTTCGTAACCGGGCGCCTTCGCGACCGTGAATCCCAATGCGGCAACCAGCTCCGGAAGGAGGTCGAGCTGCTCGACCAGGGCGTCATCGAACTGCCGGCCGCTCTGGTACGAGGGGAACGCCTCGGAGCGATAGGTCGGCACGCCGAGGCTGTCCCAGCCGACGACGACCGCCCGCGGCTCCTCCGCCTGCCAGAGCCGGAGCAGGAAGTTGGCGAAGCCGACCAGCGCGCCGGAGGGCCGCCGGGTCGCGCTCGTCATCGACTTCGGCAGCGCGTGGTAGGCGCGGTGGGCGAGCGAGTCGCCGTCGATCGCGAGCAGCGGCCTGTTCACATGCCTCCGTAGAGCGTGTAGATCCGCTCCATCAGCCGCTCGGTCGCGACCTGGTGGGCGACCCGGTGGGGCCGTCCGTCGAGGTCCCCGACCGGGACGGGCTCGCCGAAGGCGACTTCCAGCTTCGCGAGTCGGGACAGCCGGTCGGTGCCCTTCAGTGCCGCCGGGACGAGCGGTACGCCGGCGTTGAGGGCGATCCGCGCCGCCCCCGTCCTCGGCTTGTGCTCGAACTTCTTCTTCAGGCCCTTCCGCTGGCGTGTCCCCTCCGGGAACATCGCCACCACGCCGCCGGCCTGGGAGATGACGACGGCCTTCTGCACCGCCTCGACGTCCGCCTCTCCGCGCCGAATGGGGAAGGCACCGCCCGCGCGCAGAGGCGGCCCGAGGAGCGGGTTGAAGAGCTCGGCCTTGGCCATGAAGAACAGCTGCCGCCTCGGCCAGAGCGGTAGCCCGAGTGGCCACGGGTCGAAGTTCGACATGTGGTTGGCGGCGAGCACGAAACCGCCCTCGGCGGGCAGGCGCTCCAGGCCGTGTGCCTCGAGGCGGAAGAGCCCGCGGAGAACGGGCCAGGAGACGACCGCGACGAAGCTGTACAAGGAAGAGGGCATCCTGCGCCACGGTATCGCGGTGCGACGAGTTGGTGACGTCCGCTGGTGACGTAGGCCCCTGGCGCTAACGTGTTCGCCCGTGACGAAGAAGCTGGTCATCGTCGAGTCGCCTGCAAAGGCAAAGACGATCGCGGGCTACCTCGGTCCCGACTTCGTGGTCGAGTCGAGTATCGGCCACATCCGGGATCTTCCGGAGCGTGCGTCCGAGATCCCGAAGGAGCAGCGGGAACGGTACGGCGCGCTCGGGGTCGCGATCGACGACGGGTTCGAGCCGTACTACGTCGTCGACCCGGACAAGAAGCGGGTCGTCGCCGCGCTGCGGAAGAAGCTGAAGGACGCGGGCGAGCTCCTGCTCGCAACCGACGAAGACCGGGAGGGCGAGGCGATCGCCTGGCATCTGCTGCAGGAGCTGAAGCCGAAGGTGCCGACGCGGCGGATGGTCTTCCACGAGATCACGAAGCAGGCGATCCAGGAGGCGCTCGACCACCCAAGGCCGGTCGACGAGCGGCTCGTCGACTCGCAGGAGACGCGCCGGATCCTCGACCGGCTCTACGGCTACGAGGTCTCGCCGGTCCTCTGGAAGAAGGTGATGCCACGGCTGTCCGCCGGGCGTGTCCAGTCGGTGGCGACGCGGCTCGTCGTGGAGCGCGAGCGCGAGCGGATGGCGTTCGTCTCCGCCGCCTACTGGGACATCGAGGGGACGTTTGATCCGGGCCGGTTTGCCGCCCGGCTGGTGGCGCTCGACGGGAAGCGGATCGCGCAGGGCCGTGACTTCGGCCCCGACGGGCAGCTGAAGACCGAGGCGCGGCGGGTCGATGAACAGGAGGCGCGCGGGCTGGCCGAGCGGCTGCGCAACGTCGACTTCGCTGTCCGGTCCGTCGACGAAAAGCCCTACTCCCGTCGTCCGGCGCCGCCCTTCATGACCTCGACCCTCCAGCAGGAGGCGAGCCGGAAGCTCCGCTTGTCGGCGCAGACGGCGATGCGCGTCGCCCAGCGGCTGTACGAGCGCGGCTACATCACCTACATGCGCACCGACTCGACGACGCTCTCCGAGTCGGCGCTCACGGCCGCCCGCACCCAGGCCCGCGAGCTGTACGGCAGCGACTACGTCCCCGACGCCCCGCGCCGGTACGACCGCAAAGTGAAGAACGCCCAGGAGGCGCACGAGGCGATCCGACCCGCCGGCGAGCGGTTCCGCCTGCCGGACGAGGTGAAGGGAGAGCTCGACCGCGACGAGCAGAACCTGTACGAGCTCGTCTGGATGCGGACGGTCGCTTCGCAGATGGCCGACGCCCGCGGGCAGACGGTGTCGCTCCGGCTGGGAGCGACCTCCTCGACCGGTGAAGACGCGGAGTTCGGGGTCAGCGGCACGGTGATCACGTTCCGCGGCTTCCTCGCCGCGTACGAGGAGGGGCGCGACGACGACCGCGCCGACGACGAGGAGCGCCGGCTGCCGCCGCTCCGCCCGGGCGATCCGGTGACGGCGCTCGCACTCGAGCCGCAGGGTCACGAGACGTCACCGCCCGCGCGCTACACCGAGGCGTCGCTGGTCAAGGCGTTGGAGGACCGCGGCATCGGGCGGCCGTCGACGTATGCATCGATTCTCGGGACGATCCTCGACCGCGGCTACGTCGGCAAGAAAGGCACCGCGCTCGTGCCGACGTTCCTGGCGTTCGCCGTGACGCAGCTGCTCGAGAAGCACTACGGCAAGCTCGTCGACTACGCGTTCACCGCGAACATGGAGGACGACCTCGACCGGATCGCCGCCGGCGAGGAGGAGCGCGTCGACTGGCTGACCCGCTTCTACAAGGGAACGAACGGGGAGCCCGGACTGCACACGATGGTCACGGAGCACTTGGACGAGATCGACGCGCGTGCGGTCAACTCGATCGAGATCCCCGGGAGCGACATCGTCGTGCGCGTCGGTCGCTATGGCCCTTACCTGGAGCGCGGCGAGGCTCGCGCGTCGCTGCCGGAGGACATCGTCCCCGACGAGCTCACGGCGGAGCGTGCCGAGCAGCTACTCGCCGCACCCGGCGACGCGCGGGAGCTCGGCCTCCATCCCGAGACCGGCAGGCCGGTCCTGGTGCGTAGCGGTCGCTACGGGCCGTACGTGACCGAGGAGCCGCCGGAGGGCTCCGAGGAGAAGCCGAGAACCGCCTCGCTGTTCTCGACGATGAGCCCGGAGACCGTGACGCTCGAGGACGCGATTCGGCTGCTGTCGCTGCCCCGGATCGTCGGCGTCGAACACGGCGAGGAGGTGCTCGCGATGAACGGGCGCTACGGACCGTTCATCAAGCACGGGAACGAGACCCGCTCGCTCGAGAGCGAGGAGCAGATCTTCACCATCGACCTCGACCAGGCGCGCGCGCTCTTTGCCGCACCGAAGACGCGGAGAGGGCGCGGCGCGGCGAAGCCGCCGCTCCGTGAGCTCGGTCAAGACCCCTCGTCCGGGCGTTCAGTAATTGTCAAGGATGGCCGATTTGGTCCTTACGTCACGGACGGGGAAACCAATGCAAGCCTACGGGGTGGAGACGCAGTGGAGTCGCTCACGCTCGAGCGGGGGGTGGAGCTGCTCGCCGAACGCCGGTCGAGAGGACCGGCGGCGAGGCGGCGGCCACGGGGTCGGAAGTAGTCACCCAGTCCGGCCGCCGAACCTGCAAACCTTTTCGGGCGAAGCACGTCTTGCAATCCAAAGGTCCGGAAGCCCGGAATATCTCGTCACAGGCACGCGTTGCTTTCTTCACAGTCCCCTAACGGGATCGTCGTACGCTGCAAAGGATGGTGAGGCGAGGACATTCCCGTTACGCTCAGAACGTTTGAGGAGTCGGATCCAGACAGCGGTATCAGTTGAAGAGACGGTGGTATCAGTTCGAGAAGACGGTGAAAGGACGACGAGAGTCTCTTGACCCAGAATCAAATGCACGAGTTGCTCGAGAGCGACGGGGCGCGTCTGCTGATCGAGGGCGCCGAGGAGCGCGGGTTCGTCGAGCCGGCCGAGCTCGAGGCGTTCGCGCTGGAGCACGACCTCGGTGAGGAAGAGGTCGAGCTGCTGTCGCGCGAGCTCGAGACGATCGGGCTCGAGGTGGGGAAGCCCGCCGACGAGGCCGAGACGGCCACGCCGGTCGCAGCGACGTACGACGCCGCGCCGGTCAGCGGCGCCGCCGACAGCCTCCAGCTCTTCCTGGCCGACGTCGGCCGCCACAAGCTGCTGACCGCCGCGGAGGAGGTCTATCTCGCCAAGGCGATCGAGCGCGGCGACCCGACGGCGAAGCGGCGGATGATCGAGTCCAACCTGCGCCTGGTCGTGTCGATCGCGAAGGGCTACCGCGGTCTCGGCGTCCCGTTCCTGGACCTGATCCAGGAGGGGACGCTCGGGCTCAACCGCGCAGTCGAGAAGTTCGACTGGCGGCGCGGTTACAAGTTCTCCACGTACGCCACGTGGTGGATCCGGCAGTCGGTTCAGCGCGCCGTCGCCAACCACGCGCGCACGATCCGCGTGCCGGTGCATGTCGTCGAGCGGCAGCAGAAGCTCGGGCGGGCCGCGCGCCGGCTCGAGGTCGAGCTCGGCCGCGAGGCGACGAAGGCCGAGCTGGCCGAGGCGACCGGACTGCCGATCCAGCACGTCGACGAAGCGCTCTCGGCGGCGCACGCGTCCGTCTCGCTGAACCAGACGGTCGGCGCCGACGACGAGGGCGAGCTGGGCGACCTCTTCGCCGACCGCGAGGCGGCCGACCCGTTCGACGAGGCCGAGGAGTCGCTTCGGCGCCAGGGCGTGCGCAAGGCGCTCGACGCGCTGCCGGAGCGCGAACGGCGGATCCTCGAGCTGCGGTTCGGGTTCGACGGCGAGCCGTGGACGCTGGAGGCGATCGGCCACGAGCTCGACCTGACGCGCGAGCGCGTCCGCCAGCTCGAAGGCCAGGCGCTGGCGCGCCTCGCCGCGCTGCGCGACCTCCAGTCGGTCGCGGCCTAGCTCGTCCCACCTCTGAACTCGGAAGGGCGGCCTTTCCCGGCCGCCCTTCCGTATCCGTTCGCTAACCAAACGGATAACTTTCGGTCCTCACTCTGCGATACTCCGCGCGCACTCGAGAAGGAGGAAGAGTTGAGGACAAAGCTTCGATTCGTACTGCCTGTGGC
>JBKOVQ010000224.1:0-7094 GCA_046723985.1 Actinomycetota bacterium
ACGAGACGCGGCTCGATCGGCGGCGAGCTCTTCCGCAACATCCTCGACTCGAACTTCGACGGGATCGTCTACCCCGTGAACCCGAAGGCCCCGTCCGTCGCCGGCGTGCGCGCCTACGCCTCGGTGGCGGACATCCCCGACACGGTCGATCTGGCGGTCTTCTGCGTGCCGGGAGCGTCGGTGCTCGACGAGGCAGAGTCGACGCTGCGTAAGGGCACGCGTGCGCTGTGCGTGATCTCGGCCGGCTTCGCCGAGACGGGCATCGAAGGTGTCCGTAGGCAGGAGGAGCTCCTCGCCAGGGTGCGCGCTCACGGCGCGCGGCTGATCGGCCCGAACTGTCTCGGGATCTTCGTCGCCGGCCTCGGGCTAAACGCGACGTTCGCGCCCCACAACTTCCCCGGCGGGAACATCGGTTTCTCGTCGCAGAGCGGCGCGCTCGGACTGGCGGTCCTCGAGCGCGGGGCGGCACGAGGGCTCGGGCTGTCCGCTTTCGTCTCGGTCGGCAACAAGGCCGACGTCTCCTCGAACGACCTGCTCGAGTACTGGGAGGACGATCCGGAGACCGATCTGATCCTGCTGTACCTCGAGTCGTTCGGCAATCCTCGGAAGTTCGCACGGCTCGCCCGGCGCGTGGCCCGGAAGAAGCCGATCCTGGCCATGAAAGGCGGTCGGACGACGGCGGGCCAGCGGGCCGCGGGCTCCCACACCGCGGCGCTCGCGGGATCGACCGCCGCGGTCGAGGCGCTCTTCCGGCAGGCCGGCGTGATTCAGGCGGACTCTCTGGAAGAGCTTTCGGACGCCGCCGTGCTGCTCTCGTCGCAGTCGCTTCCACAGGGGCGCCGGGTGGCACTGCTCACGAACGCCGGCGGACTCGGCATCCTGTGCGCGGACGCGTGCGCGGCGGCCGGCCTCGAGCTGCCGACGCTCTCGGAGGAGACGCGCACCAAGCTGGCCGGCGTGCTGCCGCGCGAGGCGAGCCTGGCCAATCCCGTCGACATGCTCGGGTCAGCCGTCGGCTCGACCTACGAGGCAGTTCTCCCGCACGTCCTCGCCGACACCGGTATCGACGCCGTGATCGTGCTCTTCGTCCCACCGGTCGTCGCCGACGCGGAGGAGGTCGCGCAGGCGGTGGTCCGCGGGGTTCGGCGCGCACCGGACACTGGCAAGCCGGTGCTGGCCGCGTTCGTGTCCGCCGACGGGATCCCCGCGTGCCTGCTCCGCCCCGACTCCGGCGTTGCCGCGTTCGAGTACCCCGAGTCCGCTGCCCGCGCCCTGGCGCACGCTGTCAACCGGGCGGAATGGCTCCGGCGGCCTGCGGCTGCGCCGCCCGCCCTCGAAGGCATCGACCGCCCGGCGGCTGAGGCGCTCGTCGACTCCGTCCTCGCCACCTCAACCGATGTCTGGCTCGACGCTCCCCAGGTGCGCGAGCTGCTCGCCGCCTACGGCGTCCCGCTCGTGGACGAGCGGGTCGCGCGATCGGCCGAGGAGGCGGTCGAGGCCGCCCGGGAGCTCGGGCTGCCCGTCGTCGTCAAGAGTGCGATCCCGGGCGCACACAAGACGGAGACCGGCGGCATCGCACTCGACCTCGCGACGGAGGAGGACGTCCGGGCCGCGGTCGAGCGAATCCGTCCGCCCGTGGTGATCCAGCCGATGATCGGAGGCGACACCGAGCTGCTCGCGGGCGTCGTGCAGGATCCCACCTTCGGCCCGCTGGTCGCCTTCGGCCCCGGCGGCGTCTTCGCCGAGCTGATCGGTGAGGCCCAGTTCCGGATCGCGCCCCTGACGCTCGCCGACGCCGAGGACCTCGTGCTGACCGGGAAGGCCGGTCGGCTCGTGGCCGGCTTCCGCGGAAAGCCCCCCGCCGACGCGGTGGCGCTCGTCGATCTCGTGCTCCGGCTGGCGCGGCTCGCGGAGGACGTTCCGGAAGTCGCCGAGCTCGACCTCAACCCGGTGCTCGGGCTTCCGGACGGCTGTGTCGCCGTCGACGCACGCGTCCGGGTGCGGCCGGTCGAGCGGACGCCCGTCGCGAAGACCTGGTAACTGCCATGGCGCGGCGCCTGCTCGCTGCCGGATGTCTCGTCGCGATCGGAACCGGAGCGATCCTGCACCTGGCGGGCCGGCCCGAGGCCGGGGATCTCGTCCTGGCGCTCGGCACGGGGATCGTGCTCGTACCGCTGACGTGGAGTGTCGTACGATCGCTTGCGAACCGCGACGTCGGCGTCGACGCAATCGCGCTGATCGCAATCGTCGGCGCGCTCGCCCTGCAGGAGTGGGGAGCGGCGGCGGTCGTCGCCCTGATGCTCGCCGGCGGCAATGCGCTCGAGGAGGCAGCCTCGGGCCGTGCGCGCCATGAGCTGAGGACGCTCGTTGCCCGTGCGCCGCGGATCGCCCACCGGCTCGGTGCCGGGAACTCGGTGGAGGAAGTGGCCGTCGAAGAGGTCACGGTCGGCGACTCGCTCGTCGTCCGCGCGGGCGAGATCGTGCCGGTCGACGGCGTCGTGAGCAGTCCCGAGGCGCTCGTGGACGAATCGTCCATGACCGGCGAGGCGCTGCCCGCTCTGCGTGCGCGCGGTGACCACGTCCGCAGCGGGACGAGTAACGCCGGGGACGTCTTCGAGCTGCGCGCGATCCGCCCGGCCGCCGAGAGCGCGTATTCCGCCATCGTGCGACTCGTGCAGGACGCGGAGTCGAGGAAGGCGCCGTTCGTCCGTCTTGCCGACCGCTACGCGATCTTCTTCCTGCCGGTCACGGTCGCCGTCGCCGGACTCGCCTGGGCCGTTTCGGGCGATCCGGTGCGCGCCCTCGCAGTGTTCGTCGTCGCGACGCCGTGTCCGTTGATCCTCGCCGCCCCGATCGCATTCGTCTCGGGGATCTCCCGGGCCGCGAAGGCCGGCGTGATCGTCAAAGGGGGCGGCGTGATCGAGCGACTCGGCAGGGCGCACACCGTGCTCTTCGACAAGACCGGCACGCTGACGCTCGGCACTCCCGAGGTCGCCCGCGTCGTCGTCTTCGACGGGACGGGACCACGGGAGCTCGTGCACCTGGCCGCGTCGCTCGATCAGCTGTCCGCTCATCCGTTGGCCGAGGCCCTGGTGCACCACGCGGCCGGCCACGGGTTGTCGCTGTCGTTTCCGGAGCACGTGACCGAGGAGCCCGGTCGGGGAATCGCGGGCGTGGTCGACGGCAGGAAGGTCGCCGCCGGCAGCGCGGCATGGCTCAACCTCTGCGGCCATCAGTCCGAGGCGCCGCGCGCCGACCGCGACGGAGAGCCGGGTCGTGCCACGATCGCCGTCGCGGTGGACGGGCGCGCAGCGGGAGCGATCGAGATGGCGGATCGCGTCCGTGAGGACGCGCCGGAACTCGTAGGCGATCTCCGTGCCGCCGGGATCGAGGAGGTGTCGATGGTCACGGGCGATCGGGCCGAAGTCGGTGTCCAGGTTGGGCGTTTGCTCGGCATCGACCGTGTCTTCTCCGACCTCGGCCCCGACCAGAAGGTGGAGATCGTCCGGAGGATGCAGGCGCAGCCCGGGTCTCGTCCGGTGATCATGGTCGGCGACGGGGTCAACGACGCGCCGGCGCTGGCGCTGGCGGACGTGGGCATCGCAATGGGGACGATCGGCGCCACGGTGTCGTCCGAGACCGCCGACGCGGTGATCGTGGTCGATCGCGTCGATCGTGTCGTCGCCGCCGTCCGGATCGGCAGGCGGTCGCTGTCGATTGCCAGGCAGAGCGTGCTGGCGGGAATGGGGCTCAGCCTCGCCGCGATGGGGTTTGCGGCCGCCGGTTTGATCGTCCCCATCTTCGGGGCGCTGCTCCAGGAGGCGATCGACGTCGCCGTGATCCTCAACGCGCTGCGGGCGCTCAGAGGCTGACCGACCGCTTGCGGCCTTTCCGCAGGAGGTTCCGCGGCTGCCCGGATGTAGGGACGGGGCGCCGAGACGACAGTGTCTCCATGAGCGAGAGGGATGACGGAAAGATCGCCTGGCGCCGCGGCGAGCGTGGGACCACCTACGTCGGCGCGGTTTCGGGCGGCGACGGCACGATCCGGCTGACCGGGCGGGACCCGGTTCTGGGCATCGACGTCGCCCTCTCCATCCCCCTCGAGGAGATCGAGTACGTCGGCGTCGCCGAGACCGCCGCCGGAGCAGTCGACGGAGGCCCGTTCGTCGTGCTCGACCTGCCGGGATCCGAGCCGATCCACCTCCGTCCCGTCGGAGCCGACTCGCTCGGTGTCCATCTACTCGCACGGGCCCTGGGCGCTCTCACCCCTGCGCCGACCGTGCTCGCGCAAGGAGGCCGAACATGAGAGTCAGGGATCTGATGACAACCAACGTTCTGACGGTTCGATCCAGCACCCAGCTCAAGGACGCAGCCGCGCTGCTCGCCGAGCACCGGATCTCCGGTCTGCCTGTCGTCGACGACGAGGGCCATGTCCTCGGCGTTCTCTCGGAAGGCGACATCCTCTACAAGGAGACCGGCACCAAGGACAAGCCGGGGTTCTTCGATCGGCTTCTCTCCGTCCCCCCGACCGGCCTCGACCTCAAGCTCGCCGCTAGAACCGTCGGCGAGGCGATGTCGGTGCCTGCGGTGACGATCCGTCCGAGGCGGCCCGTGACGCAAGCCGCGACGACCATGATCGAAAAGGGCGTGAACCGGCTGCCGGTGATCGACGACGAGGACCGGCTGATCGGAATCATCACCCGCGCCGACCTCGTGCGGGCTTTCGTCCGTTCCGACGCCGAGATCGAGCAGGAGATCCGGGAGGACGTCCTCAGCCGCACGCTGTGGCTCGAGGCCGACACGATCCAGATCGAGGTGGTCGGCGGCGAGGTGCGGCTGTCCGGCGAGGTCGGGACGCAGACGGACGCCGAGCTGATCCCGACGTTCGTCCAGCGGGTTCCGGGCGTCGTCTCCGTGCTCTCCAAGCTGCGCTGGCGCGAGGACAACGGACATCGCCCGGGCCGGGCGGTCGTCTGGCACGGCCGGGATTGACGCTCGCAGGCGGCTTCGCCGCCTGCTCGCTCGCACGGGGGAAACAGCCGGTTTCCCCCGTGAGCCCCCTCCCCGCTCTACCTGGCGGCTGCGCCGCGGGTAGTCGCGCTCGGTCTCACGGCAGACGGCTGTGTGCCGCACCCGCCATGTCAGTCGCGGCCACGGAAGAGCTACTCCTCGAGCAGTCCCTGGTCGATCGCGTAGCGCACGAGCTCGGCTCTCGACGAGAGCCGTAGCTTCTGCATGATGTGCGCCCGGTGCGTCTCGGCCGTTCGGACCGAGATGTAGAGCATCTTCGCGATCTCCTGGTTCGTGTGGCCCAGCGCGAGCAGCCGCATCACCTCACGCTCGCGTTCGGAGAGCGGATCGGCCTCCTCGCGGGCTTTCGCCTCGGCCTCGGCGGCGACGAGCCGCGCGCCCAGCACCGGATGGACATAGCGTCCACCCGCCGCGACCTCACGAACCGCCGCCACGACCTCGGCGTCCGCAGCCTCCTTGAGGACGTATCCCGATGCGCCGGCGGCGAATGCCTCACGCACATACCGCGGGTCGTCCTGCATGGAGAGGACGAGGACCGTCGTCTCGGACGCCTCCTTGAGCACGAGCGGGACGCCCTCGATCCCGCTCGCGCCCGGCATGACGACGTCCATCAGCACGACGTCCGGCTTCTTCTCGCGCGCCTCGAAGACCGCTTCGCGGACATCGCCTGCCTCCGCGACGACCTCGATGTCGTCCTCCGCGTCCAGGAGAAGGTGCAGGCCTGAACGGACGACCGCATGGTCGTCGACGATCAGAACGCGGATGGCCTTCTTCTTCGTCATCGCAGCGGCACCTCGGCCACGATCGTCGTGCCCGACCCCTCGGTCGACTCGATCGCGAGCCTACCGCCGAGCAGGCCGACGCGCTCCTTCATCCCGACGAGTCCGAGCCCGCCCGACTCGCCGCCGACCGCGCCGAAGCCGCGCCCGTCGTCCTCCACCACGACCGTGACCGACTCGTCTCGGCGGGTCACGATGAGGCTCACGTGCTCGGCGTCGGCGTGCTTTGCCACGTTGGTCAGCGCCTCCTGTGCGATCCGATAGAGGGCGGTCTCGACCTCGGGCGGGAGCCGCGTTTCGTCGAGGTTTGCCTCGACGTCGATCGCGATCCCCGATTCGCCCCCGAAAGCATCGGCGAGTCGCTCGAGTGCGGGAACGAGCCCGAAGTCGTCGAGTGCCTTCGGCCGCAGCTCCACGGCGAGACGCCGGACGGACCGGAGGGTCTTCACGATCTCTTCTCGGAGCTCCGCGGCGGCAGCCCGGGCGTCCTCCCTCGTCTTCGCATCCTCGACGCGCTTCAACCCGAGGAGGATCGACGTCAACGCTTGCCCGGTCTCGTCGTGCAACTCGCGGGCGAGTCGCCGACGCTCGAGCTCCTGACCCTCGACCACGCGGCGTAGAGCATCCCGGGCGACCCGGTCGGCGAGATCCACGGCGACCGCGGCCCGCGCGGCGAACGTCTCTGCGATCCGCAGGTCCTCGTCCGTGAACCGAGGGTCGCGTCCGCGTTTGTTGTGCGCCGCGATGACGCCGATCCCGCGGTCGCCGACGATCATCGGGACGAACAACCCCGAGCGTATCCCGATCCTCCTGGCGACCTCCTGGTCGACCTCGGTGTCATCGAGCGTCGAGTCCACCCGCTCGCTGCGGCGCCGCTCGAGCACGCGCCCGCTCTTCGACCCGGACCGGGCCAGGAAGCTGCCGGCCAGACCTTCCGCCACCGCGCCGACCGCCGCCTCGATCAGGAGGTCGCCCCCCGGCGTGGGCAGCGTGATCAGGACGAGCTCTGCGTCGATCAGTTCGCGAAGCCGCGTTGCGATCAGCTCGAGCAGTGGAGCGAGCTCGGTCTCGCCGGCGAGGGCGTTCCCGACCTCGGTGAGGGATTCCAGCTGCGCGAGCCAACGCGTCGCCGACTCGTAGAGGCGCGCGTTCTCGATCGCCACGGCGGCCTGGGCCGCGAGCAGCGTCACGACTTCCTGGTCCTCGGCGGTGAAGTCGCCCCCGTCCGTCTTCTCGGTCAGATAGAGGTTGCCGTAGGCCACGCCGCGGAGCAGGATCGGGACT
>JBKOVQ010000250.1:0-6612 GCA_046723985.1 Actinomycetota bacterium
GCTGGACTCGATGACGCCGTCGAAGCCGACGCGAGGGCGGCCATGACGGTCGAGCAGCAGCGCGACGGCGGCGACATAGCGGCCCCAGCCCTCGACCGTCCGCTCCGACGACCCGTCGCAGCCCAGTTCGACCGCCTCGCCGAAGGCCTCTGAGCGTAGCCGGATCGCCGTTTGTGCCCGCCGCCCGCGGACGGTCACTCCGAGGTCGATCGCCACGGGCAGCACGAGCCCGCCCGAGTAGTCGGTGTGCTCCCCGATCAGATTGACCCGGCCCGGAGCGAAGACCGTGACGTCGTGCACCGGGTCTACGGTCCGCCCGAGAGCGTCGTGACGCCGAAGCTCGCCGCGCCCGGCGACGAACCCCCGACGAGGCCCGCTCCGAGCTCCGCCGCGATCGACCGGACGAGCGGCTCCGCGTCCCCGTGGCCGAGGACGACGACCGTTCCGCCGCTGCCACCGGCGCTCGCGCGCGCACCGGCGAGCCCCCGCTCCCAGCCCGCCTGCCGCACAGCCGCGACGAGCTCGTCGGTTTCCCGGGTGCCGAGTCCGCAGCGCGAGTAGCCCAGGTGCGACTCGTACATGAGCTCTCCCAGCAGCTGCGCGCGCTCGCCGGTGATCGACCCGGCGAGCAGCTCCGCGAACGCACGCACGCGAACCTGCTCCTCGAGCGGGTAGAGGGTCGCCGCGCGAACCGGGTAGACGACCTCGGGCTCGACCGTGCTCGCTGGGTCGGTCACGCTGCCGTGGCGCTCCAGGAACTCCGTCCCGCTCATCCGCTCAGGCAGCTGCTCGGGGTCGACCTCCGACGGGTCGAGGGCGGCAAGGTACTCGTCCTCGCAGCCCAGGAGCGTCTTGCCCATGAACGCGGCGCAGCGGGCCCGGCGGTAGGCGGCGCCCGCGACGGCGTGGCGGATGCCCGAGTCGATCCCCCACACGGCGAGTGGAGCCGGAAGCGGGATCGACCGGACGATCTCGGCCGGGCGGCAGAGGAGCAGCAGCAGGTGCCCGCGCTCGCCGTACGCGGCCGTCATCTGATCCATCGAGCCGCACGGGGCACCGGCGAACAGCTGCTCGGCCTGCTGGCTGATCAAGGCGAGCCGCCGCGGATCCGCGGTGTGGCCAAGACAGGCCGCGACCGCCTGCAGCACGGCCACTCCGATCGCGGCCGAGGAGGCGAGCCCCTTGCCCTGAGGGACGTCGGAGGAAACCATCACACGAAGCCCACCGGGGGATGCCCGCTCCTCCCGCAGGAGCAGGGCGATCGCCCCGAGCACGTAAGCACCCCAGGCCGTCGGCCCGGCGAAACGGGCCGAGAGCTCGGCGAGCGGCTCGTCGACCAGCGTGGCGACCTCGAGCATCATCCGTAGGTCGCCGCTCACGGCGACGACCGTGCCGTCGTCGGTCGGCTGCGCTGCGGCGAGCGCGGCGGCCGCGAGCGGCAGCTCGAGCACCAGCGATCCGGAGTAGTCCGCGACGCCCCCGAGCACGTCGAGGCGACCGGGAGCACGGGACAGGACGATGGTGGCGCTCTCGCCGAAGAACGGGCTCTCGGCAACCGATCGGCAGAACGCGCTTGCGCCGGGGAACTCGTCGACGTGCTGCGTCGGGACAAGGTCCCGGGCACGCAGCGGCTCGATCCTGGCCACGCCCTAGTGTCGTCGATCCTGCTCGATCAGGCCACCACCGGTGGAGGCAGCGACCGCCTCCAGGCTGCCGTCATCCGGCCGCGAGGCGGGAAATAGACTGTTTCGCGTGAACGCGGTGGTGATCGAGCGGCCGCACGAGGCGGTCTTCCGGGAGGTGGAGACGCCGGTGTGCGGGCCGAACGACGTGCTCGTCCGCAGCCGCCTCGCAGGCGTCTGCCGCACCGACCTCGAGGTGCTGAACGGCGAGCTCGACCGCCGCTGGGTCCGGTATCCGTGCATCCCCGGGCACGAGTGGAGCGGGGTCGTCGAGGCGGTGGGCGGTGGCGTCACCGACCTCGAGCCCGGCGACCCGGTCGTCGCCGAGGGATTCTGCTACTGCGGCGTCTGCAGGCGCTGCCGCGCGGGCGACACCCACCTCTGCGAGCACTACGACTGCCTCGGCTTCACCCGCGGCGGCGGCTTCGGCGAGGTCGTGCTCGTTCCGCGGCGATTCGTCCACCGGCTGCCCGACTCCGTCCCGCTCGACGAGGCCGTGCTGGTCGAGCCGGCCTCCGTCGTCCTCAGGGGTCTCCTACGGGCGGAGCCGAAGGCCGGGGAGACGATCGGCGTGGTCGGAGTCGGCACGCTCGGGGCCCTCGCCGTCGTTCTGTCGAAGCTGTTCGCGCCGGCTGCGATCGTTGCGTACGGGATCCGCGAGGAGGAGCTCGACCTGGCGCGCCGGATCGGCGCTGCGGGGGCGGTGGACGTCTCCGGCGGCGCCGCACTGCACGAGGGCGAGCTCGACCTGGTCGTCGAGACGGCCGGCGCGGTACCGGCGATGGAACTCGCGACGCGGCTCCCGCGCGAGGGTGGCCGGATCGTCGCGCTCGGGATCGCCGGCGGCGGACGGGAGCTGGCCGTTCCGGCCGACCGGTTCGTGCTTCGCGACATCCAGCTGATCGGGAGCGTCGGCTACACGTCGGCGGTCTGGAGCCGAGTCGTCGAGCTGCTCGGTGCCGGCCTCATCGACCTCGCTCCGGTCGTCGCCGGCCGCCTGCCGGCGGCCCGCTTCGAGGAGGCGTTCCAGTCGATGGCCGGCGGTGGACTCGTGGGACGGATTCTCCTGGAGCACGGGGCGTGACGGCCGACCGCGCGGCCTTCCTCCGCCGCGCAGGGATCGGAGCGGCGGGAGTCTCGCTCGGCTCGCTCCTGGATCCCGCGGCAGCGTTCGCCGGCGACGGAGGCGGCGACTATCCGGCGCATCCGCGCTGGAAGTTCGTGTTCGTGAGCCACGACACGCTCGACCCGCTCCTCGTCGCCACCCAGTTCGGCGCCGAGGACGCGGCTGCGCTGGTGCGGTGCGCGACGCACTGGACCGGCTCGCCGCACGGCGACGTCAAGGAGACGGTGGGCGCGCTGCGGTCGGCGATCTCGCACAAGGCTGACGGGATCGCCGTCTCGATCCTCGACGAGGCGAGGTTCGCACCCGAGGCGACCAGGGCGGCGAGGATGGGAATTCCGCTCGTCGCATTCAACGTCGGCGCAAGCGCGGGCAGTCGCCGGTACGCATACGTCGGCGAGGACCCGCGCGTGTCAGGTGTCAACGTCGGCGCTGAGATCGCGCGGCTCAGCCCGACGGGAACTGTGACCCTGCTTGCGCCCGACCAGTTGAACACGTGGGCGGAGCGCCGCCTCAAGGGTGTGTTCGCCGGGCTCGCAGCCGCCCCGAAGGCGCCCGCCGCCACCGTCGTCCGCGTCACGGGTGACGTGCGCAAGCAGCAGGGCGCGATCGAGGCCGCCTACAAGCGGCAGAGGGGTATCCGGGGGCTGTTTGCAGTCGACGCTGTCGGGACGCTCGCCTGCGCGCGCGCGATCTCGCGGCTCGGGCTCGGACTGCGGGGGGTGAAGGGCGGAGGCTACGACCTGCTGCCGGACGACCTCTCCTACGTCTCCGACGGCACGCTCGACTTCGTCGTCGACCAGCAGCCGTACGTCCAGGGGTTCGCTCCGGTGATGCAGCTCTTCCTCGCGAAGATCTCCCAGGGGACGGTCGTCCCCTGGGACACCGAGACCTCGGTGCTGCTCCGCCGCGGCGACGTGAAGACGTTCCTCGCCACGAAGAGCCGGTTCGAGGGAAGCTCCAGCCTCCAGGCGTACCCGCTTCGCCGCGGCTGACGTGGAGCGCCGCTGGCTCGTCCTGGCGGTCGGAACGTTCGCGCAGGCGTCACAGGCCGCCGTCCTCTTCGGGCTGGCCGTGCTCGCGCCGGCCCTCCGCGACCGGTACCGCCTCAGCCTCACTGAAGTCGGCGTCGTGCTCGGCGTGTCCAGCGTCGGCGCCGTGCTGACGCTGCTGCCCTGGGGGCTGGCCGCGGATCATGTCGGCGAACGCGTGACCGGGACAGTCGGCCTACTCGGCGCGAGCGCCGCGCTGGCCGGGGCGGCGTACGCGCCCGGCTTCGCCGTGCTGGTCGTCCTGCTCGCGATCGCCGGCGCGTTCGGCGCCAGCATCAACACGGCAACCGGGCGTGCGGTCACCAGCTGGTTCCTGCGCGAGCAGCGCGGCTTCGCACTCGGCATCCGGCAGACCTCGGTCCCGATCGGCGGGTTGGTGGCCGCTCTCGGCATCCCGCTGATCGTCGACCACTCGGGCTCCCGCGCCGCGCTGCTCGTGCTCGCCGGCTTCTCGCTCGCGGCGGGCTGTCTTGCCGCCTGGTGGCTCGTACAGGGGCCGGTACGGGCCGACGGGGAGTCCGCCGCGGACTCAGTGCGCCATCCGCTTCGGGACCGGCGGATCTGGCGGTTGTCCGTCGGCAGCGCGCTGCTGATCTGCACGCAGGTCGCGATCACAGGCTTCGTCGTGATCTTCCTCGAGTCGCAGCACGACCTCAGCGCGACGCAGGCCGGCCTCGTGCTGGCGGCCATCAACGTCGTCGGCGCGGCGGGGCGGTTGCTGTCCGGTCGGCAGTCCGACCGCCGGGGCGGGAACCGGGTTGCCCTGATCCGGGCGATCGCGGCCGCGACCACCGTCGCCGTCGCCGCCGCGGCCGTTCTCACCGGCGCGACCGTCTGGCTGCTCGTGCCGGCGTTGATCGCGGGAGGCGGGCTGTCGATGTGCTGGAACGGGCTGGCCGTTGCGGCGACGGTCGAGACTGCCGGGCCGAGGCGGAGCGGCGCGGCGCTCGGGCTCCAGCAGACGGTGCTCGGCGTCGGGGTCGCGCTGACGCCGCTCGCCTTCGCGCCGTTCGTCGAGTCGACCTCGTGGCGGGCGGGCTTCTTCGCCGCCGCGGCGTTCCCACTCCTAGCGGTGGTCGTGCTGCGCCCGCTGCGCGCGTGAGCGATACTCCGCCGATGGAACGGGTGCTGATCCTGGCCGGTGACGCCGTCGAGGACCTCGAGCTCTTCTTCATCCTCTACCGCCTCCGCGAGGCCGGCTACGCGGTCGAGGTCGCCGCGCCCACGCGGCGCACGATGCGCACCGTCGTCCACGACTTCGAACCCGACTCGGACGCGTACGTCGAGAAGCCTGGACGGCGGGTGGAGCCCGATCTCGCCTTCTCGGAGGTCGAGCCGGAGCGGTACGTCGGCCTGGTCGTCCCCGGCGGCCGTGCACCGGAGTACATTCGCGTCGACCCGGATGTCCGCCGGATCGTCGCGCACTTCTTCGACAACGACCTGCCGGTCGGGACGCTCTGTCACGGGCCGCAGGTACCGGCCGCGCTCGGCTACCTCCACGGTCGGAAGAGCTCCGGCTTCCCGCCGCTCGGCCCGGACATCGAGGCCGCGGGCGGCACGTACGTCGAGGGCGCAGACGTCGTCGACGGAAACATGGTCTCGTGCCGTGGCTGGGGCGACCTCGCCGAGTGGTCGAAGGCTTTCGTCGCCGTGCTCGAGCGCGCAGCCGTGCCGGCCTAGACCCAGGGACGGTCCCCAACGGGGACTGTCCCCATAGAAGGACGCCGACTAGTGGAGCGCGGCCGCCAGGGCCTTGTGCCCGTCCGCGAGTACCGGCTCGCCGTGCGCGACCAGCACCCGCTCGACCGGCAGCTCCAGCAGCGGGCGAAGCGACTCTACGACGGCGTCGTAGTGCTCCTCGCCGATCCAGCTGCGGGGGAGCCGCAATCCGCCTGCCCGTCCGAGGACGACGTCGCCGAAGACGAGCGCGCGATGCTCCGGGATCCAGTAGGCCCGCTCGCCCCAATGGTCGAGCACGACCTCGACGCCCGCCGGCACCTCGCCGATCGTCCCGGCGTACCGCTCCGCCAGCTCACCCGACGACCGGCGGTGGTCGTCGACGGTCAGCAGCACGCGCACCGGGACCGTCAGCCGTTCGACGTCGCGGTCGAGGGCAACGAAGAACCGGTCCCGATCTTCCATCGGCACGAGCGGGTCGACGAGCACGACCGTGTCCGGCGCCTCGTAGAACACGCAGCTCACCTCCTGCTCCCAGCCGTCCGGGCCGCCGTCCGCCGGAGTCCAGGCAGGATGGAGGGCCGTCCACCGCCACAGGCCGGTTGCGATCTCGTGGACCCGCATCGCGCCTCTATCCTGGCAGCGGAAGCCACACACTCGGAAGGAGACGTCTTGACCCGCATTCGCACGCTCGTCCTACTCGCCGCCGTCTTTTCAGGCGCACTCGCTCTCAGCGCGCCGTCGCCGGCGGCGGTCCCGAAGCTGACGGGGACGGTCGGCCCCGGCTTCACGATCACGCTCAAGCGCGGCGGCAAGAAGGTGACGGCGGTGAAGGCCGGCGCGTACTCGATCACCGTCGCAGACAAGTCGAACATCCACAACTTCCACCTGATCGGCCCCGGGGTGAACAAGGAGATCACGGCCATCGGCTTCGTGGGCACGAAGACCGTCACCGTCAGGCTGAAGAAAGGCACCTACCGGTTCATCTGCGACCCGCACCTCACGGTCATGAAGGGCAGCTTCAAGGCCCTCTAGGCGAAAACCGGTCCCCGCCGAGTCTCGTATCGACATTCCATGA
>JBKOVQ010000118.1:0-7536 GCA_046723985.1 Actinomycetota bacterium
TGCTCGCGGCGATGTACGTGCTGCGGATGATCTCGGGCGTGCTGCACGCCCGGAAGGGGCCGGCGGTGCACGACGGGGCCCTCGACCTGCGTCCGGCGGAGCTCGCGATCCTCCTCCCGCTCGTCGGGATCCTGCTCTTCCTGTCCGCCTGGCCGGCGGCGATCACTGAGCGCGCGTACCCGAGCACGACGGTCGTCATCCGTGGCCTGGAGACCAAGCAAATCCAGTACGGGGCAATCAAGCCGTGATCGCCTCGATCCCTCGCCCACCTGTCGACTGGTTCGCGCTCTCACCGTCGCTGATCCTGCTCGCCGTGGCCGGGATCTGCCTGATGGTCGCCGTGCTCGTCCCGGCGGCGAGCCGCCGCGCGACTGCCGCGTTGGTAACGGCCGGCGGCTTCGTCGGCTCGTTCGTGGCCGCGATCCTCCTCTACGACAAGACGCCTGTCGGCACCGGGGTGATCGCGGACACCGTCCGCCGCGACCGGTTCTTCGCCCTGGCCGCGATCATCCTCGCCGGCGTCGGCCTCGTCGCCGTGCTCGTCTCGTATGCGGAACGACAGGAGGGACACGTCGCCGAGTACTACGCCCTTCTCGCCTCGGCCGCCGCGGGGATGATGTTCCTCACCCAGGCGAACACGCTGATGACGCTGTTCCTCGGCCTGGAGTGGTTCTCGATCTCGCTCTACATCATGTGTGCGATCGACTACGGCAAGGAGCGCTCGCTCGAGGCCGGGCTGAAGTACCTCGTGGTCGGCGGGTTCGGCTCCGCGGTGCTCCTGTTCGGCTCGGCGCTCGTCTACGGCGCGACCGGGAAGCTGACGTTCGACGGGATCGCCGAGGCCGTCGCGGCAAGCGATCTCCAGCACGATGCGCTGCTGCTCACCGGACTGGCGATGATCGTCGTCGGCCTCGGGTACAAGGCGTCCGCCGCGCCGTTCCACATGTGGACGCCCGACGTCTACGAGGGCGCGCCGACGTCGGTGACCGCCTTCATGTCCGCAGCGACGAAGGTCGCGGCACTGCTCCTGACCTTCCGGATTCTCGTGACCGCGTTCCCGCAGGAAGACAACCTCTGGACGATCGCGATCGCGGTGATCGCGGTCTGCTCACTTGCTGTCGGCAACTTCGCCGCCCTCGTCCAGAAGAACCTCAAGCGGCTGCTCGCGTACTCGTCGATCTCGAACGCCGGCTTCATGCTGATCGCCGTCGCGGCGAACAGCGCGCTCGGCGGCCGGGCGCTCGTCTACTACCTGATCCCGTACGCGGCCGCCTCGATCGGCGCCTTCGCCGTGATCGCAGCGCGCGAGCGCGAACTCGGTCGCGACGTGACGATCGACAACCTCGCAGGGATGGGCTGGGAGCGCCCGCTGCTCGGCGCGGCGATGTGGACGTTCATGCTCAGCTTCGCCGGCCTACCGCCGACCGGCGGTTTCCTCGGCAAGTTCTACGTCTTCTCGGCCGCGTACGACCACGGCTGGCTCTGGCTCGTGATCCTCGGCGTCGTCGCCACCGCGGTCAGCCTCTACTACTACCTCAACGTGATCCGCGCGCTGTACATGCGCCCGAGCGCCGAGCTCCAGTTCGCCGCCGGCGGCCAGCCGCCGCGCGACCTGCTCCTCCAGGGCGGGACGATCGCCTGCGTCGTCGTCGTGGTCGGGTCGTTCTTCGCGGTGCAGCCGCTGATCGACCTGGCGACGAAGGCGGTCGCGTCGATCTAGTTACAACGGCTGCCGGCTCGGGACCGGCCTCGCCACCAAGCGTCGCCGGATCGCCGGCAGCCAGCCGACCAGCGCCTGGATCGCGAACACGACCAAGCACGCGATCCCGGCCGACACGGCTGCCTGCGGCACCGTCCCCTCGGCGCGAAGCGGGGCGCGAAGCGCGGCGGCGGTCAGCACCAGCAGCAGCGTGACGACGTGCAGCATCGCCACCGCGCGGCGGTGCGGCAGCGGCTCCTCGGCCTGGAGTTGCTCCTCCACGGCTGCGAGGCCGGCGACGACGATCGCCGGCACAGCGAGGAGCAGGAGATAGAAGGAGAGCGTCGGAGCGCCAAGAGCGTCGGTGCAGGTCGCCAGCAGCACGAGCGCCACCGGGAGGAGCTCACGACGCGTCACGGCCTCTAGCTTCGCCGCATCGCCGGACGTTCCTTCGTTACATTCACCGGCGAATGAGCGCCCAGCTCACCTGGCTCGGACACGCTGCCTTCCGGCTCGACAGCTCTGGCGGCAAGCGCGTCTACGTCGACCCGTTCCTGACCGGCAACCCGAAGTGCCCGGAAGGCGAACAACGCCCGCAGCGCGTCGACCTGATCGCCGTCACGCACGGCCACGGCGACCACGTCGGCGACACCGTCGAACTCGCGAAACAGTTCCAAGCGCCGGTCGTCGCGCTCGTGGAGTTGCGCCACTGGCTCACCGGCCAGGGCGTCGAGGAGAATCCAGCGCACGGCCCGAACAAGGGCGGCACAGTCCACGTGGACGGAATCAGCATCACGCTCACGGACGCGAACCACTCGTCGAGCGGGCCGGACGGCCAGTACCTCGGCGAGCCCGCCGGCCTCGTCGTCGAGCTCGAGGACGGCTTCACGATCTACTTCGCCGGCGACACCAACGTCTTCGCGTCGATGCAATTGATCGGCCGCGTCTACGAGCCGGACGTCGTCGTGCTCCCGATCGGAGACCACTACACGATGGGGCCGCGCGAGGCGGCGGTAGCGCTCGAGCTGCTCGACGCGAAGCGCTGCGTCCCCTGCCACTACGGGACGTTCCCGATCCTGACCGGCACGCCCGACGAGCTGCGGAAGCTGGCGCCGGGCGTGGAGGTCATTGCCCCCGAGCCCGGCGAGACGGTCGAACTTTGAGAGAGCGCTGGCTGGGCGCGACCGGCGCCCGGGTTCCCGAGATCGCCGTCGAGGGCGAGCTGGAGCTGCCGGACGGTGTCCTCTGGCTCGACGAAGCCGACGACCAGCAGCTGCACGCCGCCCACGAGGCCGGCCGCCCCGTCGTCGCCCGGGCGTCGACTCCCGAGGGCGTCAAGGCGGCTCTCGCTCACCCAGAGGTGGCGTGCGTGCTCGTCCCACGGGAACGGCGTGACCTGCTCGATCTCGACCTGACGGAGCTGACCTACGGCTAGGGCAATCGCGACGTACTCGATCGTCGCGTGCGACCTCGAGGCGGGCCAGTGGGGAGTCGCCGTGCAGTCCAAGTTCCTCGCGGTCGGCGCGATCGTTCCCTGGGCGGAACCGCACGTCGGCGCGGTCGCAACGCAGTCGTACGCCAATCCGAGCTACGGCCCGGACGGGCTGCGCCTGCTCCGCGAAGGGCTCTCGGCCGAGGACGCCGTCGCCCGGCTGACGGAGGCGGACGACGGCCGCGGCCAACGGCAGCTCGGGATCGTTGACGGGCAGGGACGGTCGGCGTCGTTCACAGGCTCCGCCTGCCACGAGTGGGCCGGCGGGCGCGCAGGGCCGGGCTATGCCGCACAGGGGAACATCCTCGTCTCCAGCGACACGGTCGATGCGCTCGCCGAGACTTTCGAGACCGGGGCGAGAAAACCGCTGACCGACCGGCTGATCGAGTGCATCGCCGCAGCGCAGGCCGCTGGCGGCGATCGTCGCGGGCAGCAGTCGGCGGCGGTGCTCGTCGTCGAGCGGAGCGGCGGCTACGCCGGGCTGAGCGATACGCTCGTCGATCTCCGCGTCGACGACCACCCCACCCCGATCGACGAGCTCCGACGCCTGTACGAGATCCACCAGGAGCTGTTTGGGCGGACGCCTCGCAAGGAGTGGATCGAGGTCGACGATGCGCTCGCCGAGGAACTGCGCATACACCTGGCCCGACTCGGGTACGAGCAGGAATTGGACGAGGCGTTTACGCGTTGGTCCGCCAGCGAGAACCTGGAAGAGCGGGTCGACGGAATCGAGCACATCGATCCCGTCGTCCTTCGAGCCCTGAGGGAGGCGCAGTGACCAAGGGATACGAGATCGCCCACGTGGACGAGCTGGAAGAGCTCCCGATCAACCAGGGGGAGTTCGTCTGGCGGCCGGTGCGGCGCCGCTTCGGGATCAGCGCGTTCGGCACGAACGCCTATACGGCCAGGGCCGGCCAGCGCGTGGTCGAGGAGCACTACGAACGCGACGGGCACGAGGAGATGTACGTCGTCCTGCGCGGGCGCGCGACCTTCACGCTCGGCGACGACGAGGTCGACGCGCGCGCGGGCACGATCGTCTTTGCCCGCCCGGGGACGAAACGCGGGGCAATCGCGGCCGAGGACGACACGGCCGTGCTCGCGGTCGGGGCGAAGCCCGGCGTCGTCTTCGAGCCCTCCCCGTGGGAGGACATGTTCGCCGCGTTCTCGTACGCGGAGAAAGGCGAGACCGGCAAGGCGCGGGAGTTGATCACCGGCGCAGTCGAGCGCGAACCGGACGCGTGGCAGGGGTACTACAACCTCGCGTGCTTCGAGGTCCTGTACGGCGACAAGGAAGCGGGGATCGCCCAGCTCCACCGGGCGTACGAGCTCGACCCGGAGACGGTCGCCGACGCAGCGAGGAAGGACAGCGACTTCGACGCCGTGCGCGACGATCCTCGGTTCTCAACGATCGCCGGGTAGCCGTACGTCCCCGGCGAGCCGGCGCAGCGCCGGCATCGGGTCGTGCTCTGGCCGGGCGACGAGCAGGAGTGTCGCGGGCTGGTCGCCGGCGAGCGCAGTGACGAGCATCTCGATGCCGACCGCGAGCGCGAACGCCTTGTACGCCCGGTCGCCGCCGAAGGGGACGAGCTCCTCCGGCGCCGCCAGGCCCGCGAGGACGTCACCGTGGGTAACTCGCCCCATCGACACGTCGGCGACCAGCGGGCGGCCGTCGGAACTTGGGACGCCGATCGCGATCGGGTTGGTACCGGCGAGCGGAGGGCCACCGTCGGGCGAGGCGAGCCGGCGCGGGGAAGTCGCGGTCAACGCCGCGGCCAGACCGCCTTCGGCCAGGCGCCGCACCCAGTAGCCGAGTGAGCCCGTCGGGAAGCAGCGCGAGGCGACGACGACTCGGGCGTGAACCGGTGGGTCGGCGAGGAGCGCGTCACAGATCGCCGCCAGGGTCAGATAGCCGAGCGCACCGGCGCCGTCCCAGCGGTCGTAGCCGGGCTCTGCGACAACACGCTCGGGCCTGGCGGCCGGGTCGAGATCAGGGAGCGTCTCCAGCCAGTCGATCCGCGCAACCCCGTGACCCTTCTTCCCGCGTTGCTCGGCATCGAGGAAGTGATCGGCGAGGACCGCGGCGTCGGCGTCGGAGAAGCCGAGCGCGCGCAGCCGGTCGTGCGGCGCGCTCAGGAGAGAACCGGCAGCGCCTTGAACGTCTGCCGGCCGGCGTGGATCGCCTCGGCGATCCGCATGATCGCCTGTGTCGTCTCGGACTCGGGCTCGGCCCAGACGATCGGCTCGCCCTCGTCGCCGCATTCGCGCAGGCGCGGGTCGAGCGGAACCGACCCAAGCAGCTGCACGCCGAGGTCGGCGGCGAGCCGCTCGCCCCCGCCGCTCCCGAAGACCTCCGAGGTCATGTTCTCGACCACGCCGATCAGGCGCATGTTCGTCTTCTGGGCCATCGTCGCGGCACGCGAGGCGACCTCCTGCGCCAGCGGCTGCGGCGTCGTCACGATCACCGCCTCGGCGCGCGGGAGCAGCTGGCCGAGCGAGATCGAGACGTCACCTGTGCCCGGCGGCATGTCGACGAGGAGCAGGTCGAGCTCACCCCAATGGACGTCGGAGAGGAACTGCTCGAGCGCGCGATGGAGCATCGGGCCACGCCACATCACGGGCGAGTTGTCCTCGAGGAAGAAGCCGATCGACATCAACTTCAGGTCGTCCTTGACCGGCGGGACGATCATCTGGTCGACGACGACCGGGCGCTGCGTCACCCCGAGCATGTGCGGGACCGAGTGTCCGTAGACATCCGCGTCGAGCACGCCCGTGCGGTGGCCGAGCCGGGAGAACGCAGCTGCGAGATTGACCGTCAGCGACGACTTTCCGACGCCGCCTTTCCCGCTCGCAATTGCGAGCACGCGCGTGTTGCGGTCGACGGAGATCCCCTTGCTCCGCTCCTCGACGCCGCCACGCAGCTTGGTCGTCAGCGCTGCCTTCTCCTCCGGGCTCATCACGTCGAAGCCGAGCCGGACGCGCTCCACGCCCGGCACCCGACCGACGTGCTCGACCACCTGCTGCTGGAAGCTCTCGCGCAGCGGGCAACCGGCGACCGTGAGCGCGATCGTCACGGAGACGTCGCCGCCGTCGATCTCGACGTCACGGACCATGTCGAGCTCGGTCACCGGCCGGCGGAGCTCAGGGTCGATGACGTTCTCGAGCGACTTCAGGATCGCGTCACGGTCAGGTCCCATCGACCAGAGGGTAGCCAATGGAGCGCCGACCGAAGAGGCGTCGAGCGCCAGCCCTTGGCGTAGTTGCTCGCGCCGTACCAGTCGACGATCGCAGGCTCGTCGCCGACCACCCAGGCATCGTGGCCCTCCGGCAACGAGGTGATATCGCCCGGGCCGGCGATGATCTCGGTACCGTCGTCCATCCGGATCGCGAGCTGCCCGCTCAGGTGGTACTGGAAGTGCGGCGCTTCGCAGCTCTCCGTGTGCGCAATCGGTTTGACGTCGGTCGACCAACGCCAGCCGGGCTCGCGACCATCTCCCACCGTTCGGGGGCGAAGTCTCGGTCGCCCAGATGCCGCAGCCGCTTCGGATCCGGGTTCTCGGCCAAAAAGGCCACTAGAGCGTTCGGCCATATCTTCGCCCGAACGAACGGGTTGTTGGCGACCAGGTTTCGGAGTTGGCGCTCGGTCCTGATCACCACGATGACATCGAGCCCGAGCTGCTTCTCGATCCCCTTCTCGATCGCCTTCGTCAGATCGGCAGCGCCGCGATCGCTGCGAAAGACGACGTTCCCGCTCCGGACGGACGTCGGCGCAGCCCCGATCCTCCGCCAGCTCCCGTAGATCGGCCATTCTGACCCGCTTGTCGCTGCCGAGGTTGATGCCGCGCAGCAGGGCGGCGTAGCTGGTCGATCTCGCGCGTGTCGGCACAGGATCAGGGCTCCGTGGGACGAGGGTAGCCGGTCGACAGCGGCCGCTCGTACTCCGGACAGGTCGAGCCGTACCCACGCCGCCAACCGAGGCGCGCGAGCATTCGGAGAACGATCCGCTGAATGCAGAACGGAAGCACGGGAAGATGCACCTCGTCGAGATACTCATCGAAGAGGACTGAACGGCTTTTGCCTCGGCGCGAAATCACGCATCTCGATCCGAACGCCGGCGTCGACGCGCTTCTCGCCCGCCTTCAGCAGATCGCTGCATCGATGGGAGGATAGGTCCGTGACGTGGGGCGGCCTGGTGCTCAAGAACCTGCTGCGGCGCAAGGCGCGGACAGCACTTACCGTCGCCGGAGTAGCGATCGGCGTCGGACTGATCGTCGCCCTGCTCTCGATCACGGCCGGGGTGAAGGAGACGGCGAACGAACTCATTCACGTCGGGCGCTCCGACTTCGGG
>JBKOVQ010000064.1:0-3308 GCA_046723985.1 Actinomycetota bacterium
GTCCCGTCCGCCGCGTAGACGAACGAGTTCTGACCGATCGAGACCGGCCGGAGCGACGAGAGCGTGCAGCTCGAGCGAAACGCAGCGGTCGCTCCGAGCGCGGCGAGCCCGAGGACCACCGGCACGCCGATCAGCAGGACCAGCAGGACGGCGGCCGTGTTGCGACGTCCGTGCCGGCGCCCACGGACACGCGCACGGCGGCGACGGCCGACCGGCGGTCCCGCGGTTCCTCTGCGACGCGGCGGGCGCGCCGGGCTCACGGATAGAGTCCGGCGGCGCGGAGGCAGCGATGCGCCCGGAGGCGTAGGTCGTGCTGGAGCCGCTCGGCCTTCGACGGATCCGCCGCCAGCGCCCGCACCGTGATCGTGGCGTTGTCGTCGAGGCTGCTGACGAAGACCTCGGGCTCGCGCTGGTCGGCCAGCTCACCGTCCAGCAGTCCGATCACGTGCTCGAGGTCGGAGCTCAACGGAAGCTGGACCGTGATCTCTGCTCGTTGGGCACGCTCGACGATCGTGGCGTTCTTGATGGTATCCGAGGCCAGTTTCTCGTTCGGGACGACGATCCTGGTGTCGTCATCGGCTCGGATGTACGTGTAGGTGAGGGTGATCTCCTCGACCACTCCCTCGACCCCCTCGAATGTGACCCGGTCGCCGAGGCGCAACGGTTGCGTGAACGCGATCAGGATCCCGGCGACGAAGTTGCCGAGCGTCCGCTGCGAGGCGAAACCGACGACGATCGCAATCACCGCGCCGGACGCGAGCAACGCGCCCGCCACGGTGCGCACCTGCGGAAAGACGAGGAGGGCCGAGAGAACGGCGACGACGACGATGAAAGCCATCACCGCGCGTCGCAGGACGCGATAGCGGGTCTCGGCCGCGGCCGCGAGCTGCATCCGCCGCATGGCGGCGTCCACGACTTTCGCCAGCACGACGGCAGCGACGATCACGACTGCGGCGATGGTTGCGCGTTCCCAGAAAGGCATCCGACGAGCTCTATTCGACGCCGCGCACGACGATTCCTCAGATCGGCCTGCGGCCCGCGTACCCGTCGTCGTAGCCGTGCCAGAAGGCGACCTCGTCCTCACCGAGCTGCCAGCAGAGCAGCACGTCCTCGCCCTCCCTCACCGACGGGAAGTCGACGAGACCGGAGTCGAGGTCCTTCACGATCACGCCGAGCGACTGGATCTGCTCCAGCGCGCGGGCAAGGGCGGTCGCTCGGCGGCGGACCAGGTCGTGCACCTCGGCCAGCTCCGCCGGAGGCAACCCCCCGCCGTTGCCAGAGATGCGCGCGCTCATCTCCTCGGCACGCTCCTGCGCCTCGTCGAGCGCGCGCTTGGCTGCGACCATCTCCTCGACCAGCGGCCGCAGCTCCGGGAGCGTGGCGTTCGCCTCCTCCGGTGTGAAGATCCGCTGCACCAGCGAAGTATGATCGGGCCGCGTGGGTGCTCCTACCAAAGTCCGAGAGCCCCGCGTTCGCGGACGCCTCGCCGAGCTGCGGGTCTCCGTGGTCAGGGGCCCGGCCCTCGGCATCTTCGTCTGGAGCCGCGCGGCGATCTGGGCGGGAGCCCTGTTCGCCTGGCTCGTGTTCGAGCCGAACCGCCACCCGAACGCGGCGCACTGGGACGACCCGTCGCTGACCCGCGATCTCGGTTGGGTGACCGACGTCTGGGCACGCTGGGACAGCGTCTGGTTCCTGCGAATCGCCGAGCACGGCTACGGAGCCGCGCACGGCGTGGCGGCCGCGTTCTACCCGCTCTACCCGCTGTCGCTCGCAGGCGTGGGCCGGGTTTTCGGAGGGCACTACGTCGTCGCCGGGATCGTCGTCTCGCTCGCCGCCGCACTCGCCGCGTTCGTGCTCTTGTATCGCCTCACCGAGACCCGGCTCGGGCCCGAAGGCGCGCGTCGCGCGGTGCTGTATCTCGCCGTCTTCCCCATGGCGCTATTCCTGGGCGCCGTCTATTCCGAGTCGATGTTCCTCGCGCTCGCGATCGGCGCCTTCCTGCTCGCGGAGCGGAGGCATTGGCTCGGCGCCGGCGCCGTCACCGGCCTAGCGATGCTCACCCGCGTCGCCGGGGTCGCACTCCTGCCGGCGCTCGTCGTGATGGCCTGGCGGCAACCCGGTCGCGGCCGGGCGCTGCTCAGCCTGTGCGCCGCACCGGCCATCTTCGCCGCCTATCCGCTGTATCTCGGAATCGAGCGCGGGGACGCATTCGCGTTCGCACGCGCACAGGGCTTCTGGAACCGGCATCTCTCGTACGCCGGCCCGTTCGGCGGCATCTGGGACGGACTCCGGTCGGCGTGGGCGGGAGTGGAGCAGCTCGCCTCCGGATCGCACACGCACGTGTACTGGACGCCGGTACAGGACACCGACCCGATGCGGGCGGCGGCCGTCAACCTCGAGGCGTTCGCCTTTCTCGTCCTCCTGATCGCACTCACGGTCGTCGCCTGGCGCCGCTTCGGGGCGCCGTATGGGCTCTTCTGCGCAGTCAGCCTGGCGATCCCGCTGAGCGCGCCGAGCACGCGCTGGCCGCTGCTGTCGATGCCGCGCTTCGGGCTCGTCCTCTTCCCGTGCTTCATGGCGCTCGCCGTGATCGGCGGTCGGCCGAGGGTCCACACCGCGATCCTCGTCGTCAGCTCGATCATGCTCGGCGTGGCCGTCACCCAGTGGGCGCTATGGCAATGGGTCGCCTAGCCGCGATCGTCTGTGCCGCTGCACTCCTGCTCGGGGCGAGCGCCTGCGGCGAGCGGTCCGAGCCGACGGGTGCCGACGCCGGTCTCTACCCGGTGACGATCACCACCGGTGACCGGCCGATCACCATCTCGAAGCCCGCGCGGCGAATCGCCGTTCTCGACCAGACCTCCGACCAGATCGTGCGTGGGCTCGGCGCGGGCAGCCGAATCGTGTCAGCCGCACCGTCACTCGCCATCGACGCCCTCAAGAGGGCGAAGCCGGACCTGATCGTCGCCTCCGACGACGTCGACGAGCGAGACCTTTCCCGGGTCGCAGCCGCCACGCACGCCGAGGTGTACCTGGCGCCGGGCGACTCGATCAGTCAAGTCGAGCGTGCGATCACGCAGCTCGGCCTGCTGACCGGAACGCCGGTGAACTCCCGGAAGCTCGTCGGCACCATCGAACGAAAACGGCGTGCGGTGGACACAGCCCTCGCCCAAGCACCGATCGTTGACGTCTTCGTCGACACCGGGCTGATGACCACTCCCCCCGACCAATCGCTGATCGGAGACGTCATCCGGGAAGCCCGAGCGAGGAACGTTGCCGGCGACGCAGCGGAGGCGGGGCCGGTCGACCCG
>JBKOVQ010000218.1:0-5011 GCA_046723985.1 Actinomycetota bacterium
AGAAGGTCTTCCGGCCCGAGCTGCTGAACCGGATCGACGAGGTGATCGTCTTCCACAAGCTGTCGAAGGAAGAGATCAAGACGATCGTCGACCTCCTGCTCAAGCGGCTGCGCGAGCAGATGGCGCTCCACGAGGCGTCGATCGAGCTCACGGACGACGCCAAGGAGATGCTCGTCGAGAAGGGCTACGACCCGGCGATGGGAGCCCGGCCGCTGCGCCGTGCGATCCAGCGGCACATCGAGGACCCGCTCGCGGACTTCGTCCTCGGCGCAGAGCTGACCCCCGGCGCCACGATCATGATCGGCCGCAAGGGCGACGACGACGTCGACATCACGATCATCCCGGGCGAGCCCCGCGAGCCCGAGAAGGTCCCCGTCGCCGCAGGCGAGGGCGGCCCCGCCGGGGAGGATTCTCCCGGCGACGAGCCGGAAGCCACCTCGGAAGACTGAGCTTCGGAATCTCTAGGGTCTGACCCCTGCGGGGTCTGCCCCTCCGGAATCGTCACACAGCCGGCACAGAGCACATCAGGACCGCTCCGTACACTGGCTCGGTGGCCAAGGCTGCTGCGTCGGTCTTCTCCTGCCCCGAGTGCGGGTACTCCTCCGGCCGCTGGTTCGGCAAGTGTCCCGGGTGCGGAGAGTTTGGGACGCTCGTCGAGGAGGCGAAGTTCACAGGCGGCTCGTCACCCGCAGCGGCCGCCAAGCCGCTCCTGCGGTTGGTCGAGGTCGAGGCCGAGGAGGCCGAGCGCGTTCCGACCGGCGTACCGGAACTCGACCGCGTGCTCGGCGGCGGTCTCGTCCCGGCGTCGGTCGTCCTCGTCGGCGGCGAGCCCGGCGTCGGCAAGTCGACGCTTCTGCTGAATTCACTGAAGGCGATCTCCGATGCCGGGCGCCGTGTCGTGCTCGTCACCGGCGAAGAATCGAAGGCGCAGGTGAAGCTGCGCGCCGACCGGCTCGGTGGAGCCGGGGCGATCGAGATCCTCGCCGAGACCGAGCTCGAGACGGTGTGCGCGACACTCGAGCGCGAACGCCCCGACGTCTGCGTGGTCGACTCGGTCCAAACGCTGGCCGCGGCCGAGCTCGGCTCTGCGCCGGGGTCAGTCGCCCAGGTCCGCGAGGCGGCCGCGCGGCTCGTGCGCGTGGCGAAGGAGAACGGCGTCGCGATCTTCCTCGTCGGCCACGTCACGAAGGACGGCGCGGTCGCCGGCCCACGGGTGCTCGAGCACCTGGTCGACTGCGTGCTCCAGTTCGAGGGCGATCGCTACCGCGCCCACCGGATCCTGCGCGCGGTCAAGAACAGGTTCGGCTCGACCAACGAGCTCGGTGTCTTCGAGATGACCGGCACGGGCCTCGTCGGCGTCCCCGACCCGTCGCAGTTGTTCGGGCGCAGCGAGGAGGGAGACATCGGCGCCGCCGTCGCGTGCGCACTCGAAGGGACGAGGCCGATCCTGCTCGAGATCCAGGCGCTGGTCTCGCCGACCGACCTGGCGATGCCGCGACGGGTGGCGACCGGCGTCGATGCAAAACGGCTGGCGATGATCGTCGCCGTTCTCGGACGCCACGCGCGCCTGGCGCTCGGCGCCGCCGACGTCTTCGTCAACGTCGCCGGCGGAATCCGGATCGACGAGCCCGGCGCCGACCTGGCGATTGCGCTGGCGATCGCGTCCGCGGCGAAGGGCGTGCCGGTGAAGCATGGGCTGGCAGCCTTCGGCGAGCTCGGTCTCACCGGCAGGCTGCGCCCTGCCTCGCAGGCCGAGCGGCGGGTGGAGGAGTGCGCCAAGCTCGGCCTCTCCACCGTCCTCGCCCCGAAGGGCACGCCCGGTCGAGGGCGGCCGAGGGTCATCGAGGCCGAGACCGCGGCCACGGCGCTCCGGGCCGGCCTGGCGGCGGCCGCGACCCGCTCCGACTAGGCGCCTCTGAGCAGGGATTTTTGTGTTAGCGCAGGGTTAAAAGCCCTGGAAACTTGGCTCTTTTAAGCCATTTCGGGTATACTCGCACCAGTTCGCCGGCGGTCACTTGCAACCGCCGGCGTCTTGGCGACTAGAGCTTCGAAAGGGGAGTCAGCTTGTTCAAGGTCGGCGACAAGGTGGTGTATCCGCACCACGGGGCAGGCACTGTCGTGAAGAAGGAACAGCGCGAGGTGCTCGGCCAGAAGCGCGATTACCTCACGATCAAGATCCTCCACAACGACATGACCGTGAACGTGCCGTGCGAGAACGCAGAGAAGGTTGGCCTCCGCCGCGTGATCGACGAGCAGATGGTCGAGAAGGTGTTGAAGGCACTCCAGGGTTCCGGCACGACGATGCCAAAGAATTGGAACCGCCGCTTCAAGCACAACCGCGACAAGATGAAGACCGGCGACATCTTCGAGTTGGCGGAGGTCGTGCGGAACCTGTCGCTGCGCGACCACGAGAAGGGCCTGTCGACCGGCGAAAAGCAGATGTTCGTCAAGGCGAAGAAGATCCTCGCCAGCGAGCTCATGTACGCCAAGGCGATGGACGAGGATGAGGCCGGGGTCTGGCTCGACGAGGTCCTCTCCACCGTCGCGAACGGCAAGAAGCGAACCGCGAAGGCCACCGCCGCCGCGAGCGCCTAGCGCCCGCCGCGGGCCACGTCGTTGTCCGTCTGGGCCGTGCTCGCCGCCGCCGGCCGCGGCGAGCGGCTCGACGTGGACCGGCCCAAGGCATTCGCCCAGCTCCGCGGCCGGCCGCTACTCGCCGAGAGCCTCGAGCGGCTCGAGGGGTCGGAGTGGATCGACGCGATCGTGGTCGTGACGCCGCCGGGCTGGGAGGAGCCCGTCATCCTGCTCGCTGAGGAACTCGGCTGCGGGAAAGTCGTCGCGGCCGTTTCCGGCGGCGCGTCCCGGGCGGAGTCGGTGCGGATCGGCGTGGGCGAGGTCGCGGACGACGCGGCGGTGATCCTCGTGCACGACGCTGCACGGCCGCTGGTCTCGAGCCTGGTGGTCGAGCGGCTCCTCGCGGCTCTGAACGAGGGCTGGGACGGGGCGATTCCGGGACTGCCGGTGGTCGACACGGTCAAGCGCGTGCAGGGCGGGGCGGTGGTGGAGACGCTCCCCCGGGAGGAGCTCGCAGCGGTGCAGACGCCCCAGGCGTTCGTCGCCTCGGTGCTGCGCGAGGCGGTCTCCGGCGGCGGAGACGCGACGGACTGCTCGTCGCTCGTCGAACGCCACGGCGGCCGGGTGGCAGTCGTCGCGGGCGACCCACGGCTCCTGAAGGTGACAACGCCGGAAGATCTCGCCCTCGTCGAGTCCTGGCTGGACGCCACGTCGTGATCGTCGACTACCACATGCACCTCCGCGACCCGGAAGAGCGGATCGAGTACACGGTCGAGGCGGTCGAGCGGTACGTCGAGACGGCAGCGGCTCGGGGGGTCGACGAGATCGGCTTCACCGAGCACGTCTACTACTTCCGGCAGACGCTGCCCGTGTGGACGCTGGAGTACCAGACCGAGCGCTGCGTCTACGACCTCGAGACCTACGCGGACGCGGTGCTCGAGGCGAAGCGTCAGGGCATGCCGGTAAAGCTCGGCCTCGAGGTCGACTACGTCGGCGAGGCTCAGGACGAGCTCGCGTCGATACTCGAGCCCTACCCGTGGGACGTCCTGCTCGGGTCGGTGCATTGGGCCGATGGGCTTGCGATCGACCAGGAGCCGGGCCTGTGGGCGGTCGCGTCGGTGGCGGAGGTGTGGCAGCGGTACTTCGCAGCGCTGGCCGAACTCGCGGAATCCGGGCACGTCGACGTGCTCGCCCACCCGGATCTGGCGAAGATCTTCCGCCGGCGCCCGGAGCGGATCGAGTACCCCGCGCTGTCCGGCGTCGCGCTCGAGATCTCCACCAGCGGGCTCTACAAGCCGGTCGGCGAGTTGTACCCGGACATCGGGTTCCTCGAGGCCGCGGGGCTCCCGATCACGCTCGCCTCCGACGCGCATGTGCCCCGGAACGTCGGCCGCGACTTCGACCGCGCCATCGAGCTTGCGCGCGCGGCCGGCTATGAGACCGTCACGGTCTTCGACCGGCGGCAGGCACGCCAGGAGCCGCTCGGGTGATCGGTCCGGGCTCTGGGAAGATCGACACGAAACCGGCGCAGCCGTGTGACGGACACGTGCGGGTTTTCCGGTTAGGATCGGCCGCGGGAGGCGGGTGGACATCCCACATCCCCTCCCCGGGTGGGGCGATGGAAGGAGTCGTTCGATGCTGAGCGAGGGAGAGCTACGGATCGGCCTCGGCGTCGATGCGCATGCGCTCGAGGACGACGTGCCGCTCGTCCTCGGCGGCGTGCGCGTGAAGAGTCCACGTGGTCTCGCCGGTCACTCGGACGGCGACGTAATCACCCACGCGCTGATCGACGCGATCCTCGGCGCCGCGAACATGGGCGACATCGGATCACTGTACCCGTCGGACGGGAGTACGCCGCCAGGAGTGTCCTCCCTCGTCCTGCTGGAGGACGCCTACTCGCGCGTCCGCTCCGCCGGATGGGAGTTGGTGAACGTCGACTGCGTTTTCATCGGGCAGGAGCCGCGGATCGCGCCGATCCGGGACGAGATGCGTGTTGCGCTGGCGCGCGCCCTCGCCGTCGGCGAGGACAGGGTGACCGTTCGGGCGACGACGACCGACGGGCTGGGCTTCACCGGGCGCGGCGACGGGCTCGCCGCGCAGGCCGTCGCATTGATTCGTCGGGTCTAGACAGCACCGCCCGCAGCGCGTCCTCCAGCCGATCGAGGGCGAGATCGAGTTCTCGCGGCGAGTAGTCGAGACGCTCGTGCACACGGGCGACCGAGCCCTGCAGGGCGGGTAATGCGCTCACCGTCTGTGTGTCGCCCGTCTTCGTCACTTCGAGCAAAGACGACCGCCCGTCTTCTGGATTCGGTCTTCGGCGGACGAGGCGGCGCGCTTCGAGTCGACGTAGGTAGGACGACAGCGTGGTCGGCGGCATGCCGAGCAGCGCTGCAAGCCGAGACGGAGTGATCGGCTGGAAGGCTCGGATCGCGCTCAA
>JBKOVQ010000272.1:0-3959 GCA_046723985.1 Actinomycetota bacterium
ACTGACAGGCACCGGCCACAGAGTCACCGTCGCAGTTCCAACAAAGGGCGACAAGAGAGCCGTGAGTTCTTCGCTGTCCCATCGAGGAGTGCCGAGTGTCCTCAAGTCTCCGCAAGCACCCCGACTTGGCCGACCAATCCACGAATACAGCCTTGCCTGCATGAGAACGCCTTCGCGCCTGCGCCCGCACGCGTTGAATATGTCGCATGGACGCCGCCGAATTGCTCACCTTGGTGCGGGCGGAGCTCGCGCCGGTTGCGCGCAGCCTGGCGGAGCATCGCTACCTCGTCGAGGTCGAGAGCGGGCGGGTGCCGGTGGACTCGCTCCGGATCTTCGCGGGCGAGCAGCGCGCAATCATCGCCAGCGACCGGACCAGCTTCGAACACCTGCTGCGACGCTTCCCGGAGCCGTTGGCGGCTGGGTTCTTTCGAAGGCTGGCCGCGGGGGAGGCGGAGGCGCTGCGACTGCTCGAGCGCTTCGCCGCCGCGGTCGGACTCGGCCTCGAGTATGAGCCGCTCGCCGGCTGCCAGGCGTATTCGGGCTACGTTGCCTGGCTGGCGCTGAACGGCACTCCGGCGGACGTGGCGCTCGCCTTCCTCGCGAACCTCGAGACCTGGGGTCGGAGCTGCGCACGCATGCGCGACGCACTGCGTCCCGAATACGGAGACGACGCGGTCGCGTTCTTCGACTTCTTCGCCCGGGCGCCACAGGGCTTCGAAGAGCACGCGCTCGAGCTCGTCGCGACCGGTGAGCTTTCGAGCGCCCGCCGTTCGGCTCGGCTGCTGCAGGCGTACGAGCTCCTGTACTGGGATACGCTCGCCGATGGCCTTCACTGACCAGCTACGGGCGGCCGCCGACCCAATTTGGGCCGCCCAGCATGAGCACCCGTTCGTGCGCGGCATCGGCGAGGGAAACCTCGAGCCGCGCAAGTTCCGCCACTACATTCGCCAGGACTATCTGTTCCTGATCGACTATGCACGCTTGCTCGCGCTCGCTTGCGCACGGGCACCACGGCTGGAGGAGATGGGCCGCTTCGCACAGCTCGCCGAGGCCGTGCTCGGACGCGAGATGGAGCTTCACCGCTCGTACGCCGCCGACTGGGGCATCTCGGCGGCCAAGCTCGAGGCCGAACAGCCGACAGCGACGACACGCGCCTACACCGACTTCCTCCTGCGTACCGCAACGCTTGATGACTACGCCGAGCTCGCGGCCGCCTTGCTGCCCTGTATGTGGGGCTATCAGGAACTCGCTGCACGCCTTGCCGAGCGCGGCCGCCCCGGCAACGAGCTCTACGCACGCTGGATCGACGAATACTCCGGCGCCGAGTTCACCGAGCTCACAACCTGGTGCAAGGAACTCACCAACGGGGCCGCACGAACCGGAGACCACGATCGGATGAGCGACGCCTTCCAGACGTCCAGCCGCTACGAGCTCGCCTTCTGGGACGCGTCCTGGCGCGAAGAAGCACCGCTCTTGCCCGTGGCGACCTGAGGCGACAGACTCCGCCCGTAGAGCGCAGAGAGCCGGCGGGCGAACTGGGCGTTTCAACCTTTACCTGCGTCGCGTTTCCACCAAACTGCGGCAGCTACACATTCCGGGGATGACAGGGCCGAAATATTGCGTGCCGTGGTCAGCGCTTTGTGCCCAGCCCGCTTGGCCAACGGGGGACGCTCGCTCAGAGACGCCACCGCCATCGTCCGGGCCGACACTAGAGCGATCGGAGGAACTCGCCGAGGCCCCACGCGACGAGCGCGAGTGAGACCGCGACCGCAAGTGCAATCGTTATGTCCGCTGGATGCTTGGCGGACGCTACGCGACGAGCCATGGCACAGGTATCGACATCACTTCACCACGACTGAAGAGCGCGTGAGGCTGGCAGGCCTCTGTTTCTCCCGGAAAAGCCGAAAGACGTCACGGGACCTGAAGCCCGCTCCGTGGGCCCTTCGGTTACACGCGCACGCGCGGAATAGCAGGTCCCAAGCCGCCTAGCAACCAGAACCCAAACGTGACTCCAGTAAAGCCTTGAGGCGCGTTTCTCACAAACGGTGATCCATTTGGTCGGCACGCGGCTGGCCCTCTGGATCGGCAGGAGGGAGCCGGCGGCACCCCAGCTACCCTGGTCAGCAGATGGATCGCCCGGCGCAAGAGAGTTGGAGGTCCGGATCGCTCGGCAAAATGCGTGCCCGATCATCCGACACCGTGATCGCCCCGATTGCAGCGCAGACAGGCGGCGGCCTGCTCCCACGCTTGGCGCTCGCTCGCATCGTCGCCGAGTCCTCGAGCTGCTGGGAGAGCGTCCGGTGACCCTGATCCCCATGGTGATCGAGCAGGACTCGCGCGGGGAGCGCGCCTTCGACATCTACTCGCGCCTGCTCAAGGACCGGATCATCTTCCTCGGCACGCCGATCGACGACCAAATCGCAAACCTCGTCGTGGCCGAGCTCCTGCACCTCGAGTCAGAGGAGCCGGACAAGGACATCTCGATCTACATCAACTCGCCCGGCGGCTCGGTCTACGCCGGACTCACGATCTACGACGCGATGCAGTTCGTGCGGCCCGACATCCAAACGACATGTGTCGGGATCGCAATGTCGATGGGCGCCCTGCTCCTCGTCTCCGGCACGAACGGGAAGCGAGTGGCGCTGCCAAACGCGAAGATCCTGATCCACCAGCTTTCCGGCGGCTTCGAAGGACAGGCCACCGACATCGAGATCCAGGCACGCGAGGTGATCAACGTCAAGAGGCGCCTGGAAGAGATCATCGCCGAGCACTCGGGCCAGCCGCTCGAACGGGTCTCGAAGGACATGGAGCGCGACTACTTCATGACGCCGGAAGAGGCGCGCGAGTACGGGATCATCGACCGAGTGATCACGCATCACTGAAGTCTGCTGAGCCGGCCGGGCCCCGCCCGACCCCAACGGGCCCCGCAGAGCGCCGGCCGCGACAAGCAGTAGTTCGCCCTGCTGGTATCGAAGTGCGTGGTTGTCGCGTTCTGGCGGAACTGCGAGACGCGCCCTCTATCGGACAGAACGGTGCGCAATCCGTTTGGGTGACGAACGCCCACCAGTGCGGGCACTGCATGCGACGCGCCCGGTGTCGACCGTCCGATGTAAAGCGAAATGTGGCTGGCGAACTAAGGCCAAAGCGGCCGTCAGGCTCCGAGGAAGATCAGAGGGCCGCCCGAAGGCGGCCCTCTGATTGGGCACTGCCAGGCCTTGGGTTAGGCGTGGGCGAGCTCAGGAACAACGTCAAGCTGCTGCATCATCCCGAACGTGTCCCAGTTGGTGTACTCCTCGATCACCTTGCCGTTCGCTAGGCGGGAGAGGGTGAGTCCCGAAACCGTCACCTGCTTGCCGGTAGGGCCAATGCCCATCAGGTCACCGTCGTGTTTGCCGCGACCTGTCCAGCGGGTCGCGACCTTGTCGCCCTCGGCGATCTGTTCGTCGACGGTGATTCGGGCATCCGAGTAGGCCGCGCGATAGGTCGAAATGTTTTCCTTGAAACCGTCGGGGCCGCGCAGTGGCTCGGGGATGGACGGGTCGTGGCCGACGTAGTTGCGGTCGATGAGCTCGTCGATGACCTTCAGGTTCCCCTTCCAGGGCTCCTCGAAGAGGCGGCGGACGATCGCTTTGTTCTGTTCCGAGGACATACTTCTCCTTTCCTCGGCTCTAATGCCCACGCGGCGACGCTGCGCCCCGAGGGCCGGGACCGAAGCTACTCGGAAGAGGGCTTCGGGACATGAAAAGTGAAGGCGGGCGCTCCAGTTGACGCTTCGGGCGTCGGAAACCACCTCTCGCTGCCACCACCCACGCTACAGGCGATCGGGCCCTGCACGAACAACACGTGGAAACCGCCCAGGCGTAAACCGCAAAGTGCGACGTTTTTCGCACGCGGCCCGCGCCGAAATACCCGACGCGATCGACCCCGATGTCGTCTTCCGGCTCTTCCGAGACAAGCAG
>JBKOVQ010000010.1:0-4145 GCA_046723985.1 Actinomycetota bacterium
TCTCGGCGGTTACCACCTCGCCTGCGACGCGGCCGACGAGGACGCGGTCTCGCGGTTGCGCGCGAGAAAGCAGCGGGAGGCGAAGCCATTCGCCGTGATGTCGGACCAGCCCGGGCTCCTCGTCCACGTGAACAAGGCGGAACTCAAGCTGCTCCAGTCGCGGGAGCGCCCGATCGTCCTGCTCCGCCGCGGGCCGGGCGCTCCCGTCGCCGAGTCCGGCGCCCCCGGGTCGCCGTGGCTCGGCGTGATGCTCCCCTACACGCCGCTCCACCACCTCCTCTACCGCGACTTCGGCGGCCAGCTCGTGATGACGAGCGGGAACCTCTCCGACGAGCCGATCGCCTTCGAGGACGACGAGGCCCGTCGCCGCCTCGCCGGTGTCGCGGACGCTTTCCTCGCCCACGACCGGCCGATCCACCGACGCTGCGAGGACTCGGTCATCCGCCGCGGATTCCCGGTCCGCCGCTCTCGCGGCTTCACGCCCTCGCCGCTCCCCCTCGTCGCCCCCCGGCCGCTCGTTGCCGCCGGCGCGGAGCTGAAATCGACGTTCTGTGTCGCGACCGGCGACGGAGCCTTCCTCTCACCCCACCTCGGCGACCTCGACTCGGAGGCGGCGTACCGCGCGTTCGTCGGTGACCTCGAGCTCTACCTCGACATGCTGGGCCTCCGGCCCGAGACGATCGCGTGCGACCTCCACCCCGAATACCTCTCGACGAAATGGGCCCACGAGCAGGGCCTGCCCCTCGTCGAAGTGCAGCACCACCACGCCCACGCCGCAGCCTGTGTCGCCGAGCACCGCGAGGACGGGCCGGCGATGGCGCTGGTCTTCGACGGCACCGGCTGGGGGACAGACGGGACGCTCTGGGGCGGCGAGCTCCTCCGCTGCGACCTCGAGTCGTTCGAGCGGCTCGCCTGGCTCGATCCTGTTCCACTGCCCGGCGGCGAGGCGGCGATCCGGCAGCCGTGGCGCGTCGCCGCAACCCTGCTCGAGGGTGCCGGGCTGCCGGTCCACTGGCCGGACTGGACGCTCGTGCGCGAGAGCCTGAAGGCCAACGCACCGCTCTCCTCCGGGATGGGGCGGCTGTTCGACGCGGTTGCGGCCGTGCTCGGGTTCCACGGCGAGGCGACCTACGAGGGGCAGGCGGCGATCGAGCTCGAGCAGCTCGCGGGCGAGACGCCCGCCGACCCGTGGCCGTGGCGCTTCGGCCGCTCGACCGAGCTTGTAACACAGTGTTACTTGGAGGCCGCACGAGGCCGGGATCCGGCATGGATAGCGGCTTCCTTCCACGAGACAGTGGCTGCTTCGGCCGCGGCCGTATGCGCCGAGAAGGCCACGTCCGAAACGGTCGTCCTGAGCGGAGGCACGTTCCAGAACGTGCGGCTGCTGCGCTCGACGCGGGAGCGGCTGGAGGCGCTCGGGTTCCGCGTCCTCACCCACCGGCTCGTCCCACCCAACGACGGTGGGATCAGCTACGGCCAGGCGGCGATCGCCGCCCAGAGGACGGCCTGACCATGTGCCTCGCGATCCCCGCACGGCTGGTCGAGATCGTCGAGCCGGGGCTCGCCACGGCGGAGGTCTCCGGCGTGCGGCGCGAGGTGTCCACGGCGCTCGTCCCCGAGGCGGAGGTCGGGGACTGGGTGCTGGTCCACGTCGGCTTCGCCCTCCACACGATCGACGAGGACGAGGCTGCCCGAACGCTCGCACTGCTCGAGGAGATCGAATGGTGACGCCGCACGAGTGCCTGACCTGCGGCGACGTCGCCCTCGAGGCGCGCGTCGTGGAGGTCGCCGGCGACACGGCTGTGGTCGAGGTCGAAGGTCGCCGAGAGCAGGTCGCCGTCGAGCTGGTCGCGCCGGTCGCCGCCGGTGAGGTCCTCCTCTGCCACGCCGGGATCGCGATCCGGAAGGTCGGGCCGTGAGATTCGTCGACGAGTACCGCGACAGCATCCTCGCCGGTCGCCTCGCCCGTGAGATCGAGCGTCTCGTCCCGGAGGGCGAGACCGTACGGATCATGGAGGTCTGCGGCGGCCACACGCACGCGATCGCGAAGCACGGCCTCGAGGACGTGCTCCCCCCCGGGGTCGAGTACCTGCACGGGCCGGGATGCCCGGTCTGCGTCATCCCGATGGGCCGCGTGGACGACGCGATCTCGCTCGCCGAACGGCCGGAGGTCGTCTTCACGACGTTCGGTGACATGCTGCGGGTTCCCGGGGCAAGGGGAACGCTCCTCGAGGCGAAGGCAAGAGGCGCCGACGTCCGGATGGTCTACTCGCCCCTCGACGCCCTTTCGATGGCGCAGGCGGAGCCCGACCGTGAGGTCGTCTTCTTCGCGATCGGCTTCGAGACGACCGCACCGGCGACGGCGGTCACGCTGCTCCGCGCGCGCGCCGCCGGGGTCCGGAACTTCTCGGCGTTCTGCAACCACGTGACCATCGTGCCGCCGCTCCGGGCGATCCTCGACACGCCGGGCACCCGGATCGACGCCTTCATCGCGCCGGGCCACGTCTCGACCGTGATCGGCACCGGGCCGTACGCGTTCATCCCGGCCGAGTACGGCAAGCAGGTCGTCGTCGCTGCGTTCGAGCCGCTCGACATCCTCGAGGCGACTGCGATGATCCTCCGTCAGCGCGCCGAAGGCCGGTGCGAGCTGGAGAACCAGTACACGCGGGTCGTGCGACCGGGGGGAAACCCGCGCGCGCTCGCGGCGATCGACGAGACGATGGAGCTCCGCGAGACCTTCGAATGGCGCGGCCTCGGCTCGATCCCCTGGAGCGCGCTCCACCTCCGACCCGCCTTTGCCGAGTGGGACGCAGAGGTCAGGTTCGAGCTGCCGAGCATCCAGGTCGCGGATCCGAAGGCCTGCCAGTGCGGCGAGGTGCTGGTCGGCGCGATCAAGCCGTGGGAGTGCAAGGTCTTCGGCACGGCGTGCACGCCCGAGAAGCCGCTCGGGACGTGCATGGTCTCGAGCGAAGGCGCGTGCGCCGCGTACTACAGCTACGGCAGACGCGTGGCGTGACGCGCGGCGGCGATCTCGTCACTCTCGCGGACGGCTCGGGCGGGAAGGCGACGCGTAGGCTCGTCGAGGGCCTCTTCGTCAAGGAGCTATCGAACCCGCTGCTGGACGAGCTCGGAGACGCCGCCGTCGCGGACGGGCTCGCGTTCACCACGGATTCGTTCGTCGTCAAACCGCTCTTCTTCCCCGGCGGGGACATCGGTGAGCTGGCCGTCAACGGGACCGTCAACGACCTCGCCGTCGCCGGCGCCGCGCCGATGTGGCTTTCCGCCGGCTTCGTGATCGAGGAGGGGTTCCCGCTGGACGACCTCCGGCGGATCGCGCGGTCGATGGCGCGCGCAGCCGAGGCGGCCGGCGTCGCCGTCGTCGCCGGCGACACCAAGGTGGTCGAGCGCGGCAGCGCCGACGGCCTCTTCGTCACGACCGCCGGCGTCGGGCGGATGCGTGCGACCTTCGGCCGCCCGCAGCCCGGCGACCGCGTCCTCCTCTCGGGCACGATCGGCGACCACGGCTTCGCCGTTCTTGTCGCCCGCGGCGACCTCAAGCTCGAGAGCACGCTGGAGAGCGACACCGCACCGCTGAACCGGCTGACCGCCTCGCTCGCCGATCTCGGCCCGCAGCTGCGCTGGATGCGGGACCCGACCCGCGGCGGGCTGGCCACCGCACTGAACGAGCTCGCCTCCTCCACCGGCCTCGCCGTCCGGCTCGACGAGCGCGCGATTCCGGTCCGGGCCGAGGTGGCCGGAGCGGCGGAGATCCTCGGCATCGACCCTCTCTACGTGGCGAACGAGGGGAAACTCGTCGCCGTCGTCGCGCCCGACGCGGCGGACGAGGCTCTCGAACGGCTCGGAGGCGACGCCGCGATCGTCGGCGAGCTCGCGGCCGACCCACCCGGCCTCGTCCTCCTGGACACCGCTCTCGGGGGCAGCCGCATCGTCGACATGCTCGTCGGCGACCCGCTCCCGCGAATCTGCTGAACGTCCAGGCCCGCACGCCGGGCTGAGGGGCCGCCTGCGCCGCGGATCTGGTGAAGTACCGGTGTGGGCACCGACGAGCTCCAGCTGATCGACGCCTACTGGCGCGCCGCCAACTACCTCTCGGTCGGTCAGATCTACCTGCTCGACAACCCGCT
>JBKOVQ010000164.1:0-2278 GCA_046723985.1 Actinomycetota bacterium
CCTGCGACGCGTTCAACATCCCGCTCGTCACCTTCGTGGACGTGCCCGGCTTTCTTCCCGGGACCGAGCAGGAGTGGGGTGGGATCATCCGCCACGGAGCGAAGCTTCTCTACGCCTACGCGGAGGCGACGGTGCCGAAGCTGACCATGATCACGCGGAAGGCCTACGGGGGCGCGTACGACGTCATGTCCTCGAAGCACATCCGCGCCGACTTCAACTTCGCCTGGCCGACCGCCGAGGTGGCGGTGATGGGGCCGGAAGGCGCGGTCAACATCGTCTTCCGCACGGAGCTGGAGGCGAACGGCGAACCGGCCTCACGCCGTGCCGAGCTGATCGCCGACTACAAGGAGCGGTTCGCCAATCCCTACACCGCCGCCGAGCGCGGCTACGTCGACGACGTGATCGAACCGCGTCGGACGCGACCCGTCCTGATCGATGCACTCGAGACCGCACGGACGAAGCGCGAGCGTCGGCCGCCGCGCAGGCACGGCAACATCCCGCTCTAAGAACGGGCGCGGCGACGAAGCGACAGGTGTCTCGGCCCTTAGGCCAGACCGGCTTCGGCGAGGGGGCGGCGGGCCCAGGCGAAGCGCTTCCCGTACCAGTCGGCCGTGATCGGCGCGAGCGCGACGCCCTGCTCGGACGCGTGGACGAACCAGCCGGCGCCGAGGTAGATGCCCATGTGGTCGATCTGGGCCGGCTTCGACTTCGGCCCCTGGCTGCCGAAAAAGAGGAGGTCGGCGGGCTGGAGCTGCGAAAATGGAATCCGCTTCGCCCGAGGGACCTCGCCGCTCATCGCGTACGTAGTCCGTCCCCTGAGCACGCCCGGTAGCGCCAACGCGCCGGCATACGACTGCAGCTTGAACACGCGCCAGACGAAACCCGAGCAGTCGAATCCGCCCGGCACCAGCAACCCCTTGCCGAACGGATCTTGCGGTACCTCGCTCGTCCCGCCCCACACGTAGGGGTAGCCGACGAGGGAGACCGCCGTTTGCAGGACCGCGCGCTGGTAGCCGGCCACCGGCGCGGGCTGGAAGGTGGCGGCCAGCTCGGCGACCAGGTCGGGCACGCCGGCGCTGAAGCCGAGGATGCGGGCGGCCGAGTAGGCAGCCTCGGCGCGCGTCGCGACGTTATCGGGCCCGAGCTCGAGCGTGTCCTGCGAGGCCGGATGGTTGACGCGCAGGCCGATCAACCGCGCGACTACTTCGGTGCCGAAGTATCGCGTCGGGATCAAGCCGGCCGCGCGGATTCCCGCGGTGAACTGGCGGGCCGCAGTGAGGAGGCCGAGGGCGCGGACGAGCTGCGCGTCGAGCTGAGAGATGGTCACCGGCGCGGGCGAGTCGAGGGCGGCCGGCGCCGCCTTGCCGGTCAGGCCCGAGACGAGATCGGCGAGCTCGCCGGCGGTGAGCGGATCGTCGGGCCGGAAGGACGCCGACTTGCCGCCCATCAGGCCGTGTCCGGTGACGACCTTGATCTGCGGCTGTGCCCACGAGGTCGCAGCGGCGGCAGGCGCGGCCACGACGAGGGCTAGTGCGACGAGTGCGAGTGAGCAGCGGGACATCCCCCTGCTCATCGTCCGCCGCACCGCGCTGCTTTAGGGTGAGCCGGCCGTGTCCGTCCGAATCAGACCAGAGCCGAGCGCCGAGGAGCGAGAGGTGCTGCTGCGGGCGCTCTCCGCCGTCGACGCCGGCGGAGACGAGCGATCACCCTGGTGGCAGGCCGGCATTCGTGAGGCCGTCGAGGACGAGCCCGAGGACCTGGAGTAACCGCCGTCGTCCCCGCCCGCCGCTACCTGCGGCGACAGGGCTTCGCCTTTGTCGGCTGCTGAGCCGGCCGACACAGCGGTGTACGTGCGACGGTGAACGTCGCCCGTACGTTCGAGTCAGCGCTGAGCGGGACCGTGCAGGTGCCCTTGCCGGCGCATGCTCCGGTCCAGCCCATGAACACCGAGTGTTGGCCAGGGATCGCGGTCAGCCGGATGCGCGTGTCCTTGTCGAGCGTGGTTGTGCAAGAGGGCGGGCACGCGATTCCCGCCGGCGTGCTGGTCACCTTTCCCTTCGCTCCGGCTGACCGTCGGACGACAACGGTCAAATCGACCTGGGCGGCGAAGAGCGCGACCGCCGTTTGGTCGGTTCCCATCTTCACCGTGCACGGCTCGGACGAGCACGCTCCGCTCCAACCGGCGAAGCGCGAGCCCTCTCCGGCCGTCGCGGTCAGCGTCACCGTCGAGCCCTCGTCCCAGGAAGCCGAGCATGCCGGCGGACAGGCAATCCCCGGC
>JBKOVQ010000099.1:0-10510 GCA_046723985.1 Actinomycetota bacterium
CAACTCGTCCGCGCGCACCGACGCAAGCGTGCCGTTCCGCTTCCCGATCGGGCTGCGAACGGCGTCGATGATCAGCGCATCCCGCATTGCCGTCGAGGTGAATCTAGCGCAGGGCCACGCAACAGCGTGGAGCCGCCACTCTCACGGAACCCCTGTTAGCGGCAAGGCCTAGACTTCCTACACGGCAGCGACCGCCCTGGAGAAGCGCATTCTGGTCGGCGGCGAATGGATCGAGACCGGCGACTGGATCGACGTGCGCTCGCCCTACTCCGGCGACATCGTCGGCAGGGTCGCGAAGGCCGGTGCAGACGAGACCCGCCGCGCGATCGACGCCGCCGTCGAGGCGATGCGGGAACCGCTCCCCGCCCACAAGCGGGCCGAGATCCTGGTCAAGGTCGCCGGCTACCTCGGTCGCCGACACGAGGAGGTCGCGCAGACGATCTGCGCCGAGGCCGGGAAGCCGCTGAAGACCGCGCGCGTCGAAGCCTCGCGCGCGATGTCGACGTACACGATGGCCGCCGTCCAGGCGCGGACGCTTGCAGGGGACGTCGTGCCGATGGACGCCTCGCAGGCGGGCGAGGGGAAGCTCGCCTTCACCCTGCGGGTGCCGATCGGTGTCGTCGGCGCGATCAGCCCGTTCAACTTCCCGCTCAACCTGGTCGCGCACAAGATCGCGCCCGCGCTCGCGGCCGGCTGCGCCGTCGTCCTCAAACCGGCGAGCGCAACGCCGCTCTCGGCCCTCTTGCTCGCCGAACTCGAGGAGGAGGCTGGACTCCCGCCCGGCTGGCTGAATGTCGTCGTCGGCCCCGCGTCCGAGATCGGGGACATGCTGGTCGGGGACGAGCGCGTGGCGGCGTTGACCTTCACCGGCAGCGGCGACGTCGGCTGGAAGTTGAAGGAGCGGGCACCGCGCAAGCACGTCGCGCTCGAGCTCGGCAATGCGACGCCGGTGATCGTCGAGTCCGACGCCGACTTCGACGACGCGGCGACTCGGCTGGCCGGCAACGCGTTCTCCTTCGCCGGCCAGAGCTGCATCTCGGTCCAGCGGATCTACGTCGCCCGCGACGCCTACGAGGGGTTCCTCGAGCGGTTCCTCCCCAAGGTCGAGGCACTGAAGGTGGGCGACCCGGCCGACGAGGAGACCGACGTCGGCCCGCTGATCGACGAGGACGCCAAGGAGCGCGTGCTCGCCTGGATCGCCGAGTCGGGCGGGGATGTCCTCACCGGCGGCGAGGAGACCGGCGACGGCCTGATCCGGCCGACGGTGATCGCGAGACCGAAGCCCGACGCAAGAGTCTCGTGCGAAGAGGTGTTCGGGCCCGTCTGCACGGTCACGCCCTACGGCTCGCTCGACGAGGCGATCGCCCTGGCCAACGGCACGCGGTACGGGCTTCAGGCGGGCATCTTCACGGCCAACGTCAAGACCGCCTTAGAGGCGGCAGGGCAGCTCGAGTTCGGCGGCATCACCGTGAACGAGGCGCCAACGTTCCGGGCAGACCAGATGCCGTACGGAGGCGTGAAGGAGTCCGGGAACACGCGCGAAGGGCCTGCCTACGCCGTCCGCGAGCTCACCGAGGAGCGCCTCGTCGTGCTCCAGCTCTGACCGGCACGGAGCTAGACTCGACGGGGCCGATGGGCGTCCTGCGCCGCTTCCACCGCTCACCTCATCCGCCGTCGCGGCGCGCAACCCCCCCGCCGGGCGTCATCCGCCGCGAGCGGCGGCTGCTCCAACGGACGCGTGAGGAGAAGCTCCGCGACCTGGGTGGGCTGATGCTCGAGATGTACCGACGCGACACCTTTCGCGAGGATCTCCTGGCCGATCGGTGCAACGAGTTGCTCGGGCTCGACGCGCGCCTGCGCGAGCTGGACGAGATGCTGGCGGCTGCCCGGCGGCGGACCCCGGCCGGCCGCTGCCTGTGCGGGGCGCCGCTGCCGTGGGGCTCGCACTTCTGCCCGAATTGCGGACGGCCGGCAGGGCAACCCGTGGTCGCCTGCCCAGAGTGCGAGCATCCGCTCCCGGCCGATGCCCACTTCTGCCCGAACTGCGGCGCCACCGCAGAGGACGAGGAGGCGGAGGCGCCCGACCCGACGCAGGAGCCCGAGCCCGCTGCGGCCGCCGCCGACGGCTCGGACGATGGCGCAGCCTGACATCTGCCCCGCGTGCGGGACGGCCGCCGAGGGCGGCCAGGAGTACTGCCTCCAGTGCGGGACCCGGATCGCACCCGGGCGACGCCTGGGCAGCTTCGGACACGCCTGGGAGCGGCGTCTCGGACGCTACCCGGGCGACTGGGTTTTCGCCTCCATCCTGCTCCTGCTCGTCGCCGCCGGCTCCGCGACCGCCGGGATCGTCGCCGGCCGCGACACCGAGGCGACGGGCGGCCCGCGAACGATCGTCGCCACCTCTCCCGTCGTCGCCGCTCCCCCCTCGCCGCCGGCTCCTACCGAGCCGACCACGACCGCAGCGCCGCGCCCGTTCCCCCGGCCGGCCCCGAAGCAAAAGCCCGGACTCGCCGCCTGGCCCGCTCGGGACGGGTACACGGTCGTCATCGCCTCGATTCCTGCCCGCGGCACGGGGCTGGCCGACGCGACCGCGAAGGCGAAGGAGGCGCTCGCCAAAGGCGTGGCCGGTGCAGGCGTCCTCGACTCGAGCAAGTTCGCGAGCCTCCATCCGGGGTACTTCGTCGTCTTCGCAGGCGTCTACGGCGGCCTCGACCAAGCGCAGAACGCGGCACGGTCGATCGCGTCGAGATACCCGAACGCCTACGCGCGCCAGGTGACGCGCTGACGCTCTTCCTGCCGGTTCGTCGGTTTTCTCCAATGGCAACAACGGGCGCGACTTTGTAACACGGCCGCGAAAGCGGTAAACTGCGCCCTGCGGCCGGGGCCTTGAACCCTTAACCGGCGCGTAACAAAGCTTTTCCGCCACTTAACAGGAGACGTAGATACTGGCTATGGACGGGTTGAACGCTCAGATTCGTAACTGCATGTATCAGTACTCGCGTGCCATCTACCGCACGATCAAGGATCTGATCGACCCGTACGCCGATCCCGAGGAGCAACTCGAGTACCGGCGCGCGGTGCTCGGGGCGTGCGAGGACACGATGGAGCGGCTCGCGACCGACCCGCACTACTTCGCGAATCCGGACAAGACGCTCTTCCAGGACATCCGCCGGTACTTCCCGATCACCCAGCAGGCCCACGTCGCCTGGGCGGTGCGCGAGGGTGTCGGCGCGGCGGTCGCGTTCGTCCAGACTCAGATCGAGGCCGGCGCCTTCGACGGCGGAGTCGCCCGCTGTCGCGCGACCACGCGCAAGGGCAAGCCGTGCCAGCGCACGCCGCTCCCCGAGCGCGACTACTGCCCCTCGCACCAGCACCTCGAGCAGTCCAAGGTCGCCGCCTGAGGGTCTGACCCTCAAGCGGTCTGACCCTCGAGATCGAGACGCCGCGCACTGCTTCGTGGGGAGAGTCCCGTCCGGGGACAGTTCCTCAATCGTTTTCCACAAGGCATTTCTCGGCCACGCGTATAAGCTCGCGGTGTGTCTCACGACACCGACAAGCTGATCCGTCAGCTCTCGCTGGTCGCCTTCCTGATGGCCGACCGGCGCCCCCTGACGGCCCGGGACGTGAAGGGGAACGTCGAGGGATACTCGGAGATGTCGGACGAGGCGTTCGCCCGGCGGTTCTACTCCGACCGGGCCGAGCTGCGCGACCTCGGCGTCCCGCTCAACTCGCAGCGTGACGAGTTCACCGGCGAGGAGCTGTACACGCTCCGCTCGGAGAACTATTTCCTGCCCGAACTCGAGCTGACCGACGACGAGCTCGCCGCGCTCCAGACCTGCTTCTACCTGCTCGAGGGCAAGTTCGCGTACGCGGAGCCCCTCCGGCTCGCGCTCCAGAACCTCGCGCTCGGACGCCCCACGCTGGCCGACGAAGCGCCGTCCGCCACCGCGCTGCGGGTGGAGATGCGCGACCCGGACTACTCCCCGGAGATGCCGGGCCGGCTGGCGAAGCTCGAGACGGCGATCTCCAAGCAGCGCACGGTCAAGTTCTCCTACCGGGCGATGACGAGCGGGAAGGAGACGGAGCGGACGCTCAACCCGTACGGGCTCCTCCACGACCGCGGGGTCTGGTATGTGATCGGAGCCGACCTCGACCGCGACGCGATCCGCACGTTCCGGGTCTCCCGGATCCGTGGCGACATCCGCTTCGCCACGCGCCGCGAGCGCGACTTCAAGCTCCCCCCGGACTTCGACATCGACACGTATCGCGGGCGGGCATCGTGGCAGTTCGGCGATCCCGCCGGCGAGGCGCGCATCGAGGTGCGCCCCGAGACCGCCTGGTGGGTCGAGCGGGCGTTCGGCTCCAGCGGGCGCCTCGACGACGGGCTGTTCGTCACCGAGTACTCGAGCCTGCCGATGCTCGCGTCGTGGGTGCTCCGGCAGGACGGTCGCGCCGTCCCGCGCGAGCCCGAGGATCTCCGCCGTGAGGTGGCCGAAAGCCTCCGCCGAGTGCGGACGCGCCACCAGGGGTCTCCGTCGAAGACGGCGCGCGAGATCGCCGTCCAGCACGACGATCCCGCTGCAGAGCGGTCGTCCGGACCGGTCACCCCGGAGCGGTTCGGGTTGCTCCAGTCGCTGCTCGCCTACCTGTTGGCCGCCTGCGGCGACGAGAAGGAGGCGGTGGTGCCCGCCTCGGAGATCGTCGAGCGCTTCCAGATCCCGGCCGACGAGCTGGAGGACCACCTTTCCCTCCTCAACCTCGTGAACTTCGGCGGCGGCTGCTATGCCGTCTACGCCGAGCTGCACGGCGACGAGGTACACATCGACAAGGAGCTCTGGGGGGACACGTTCCGCTCTGCACCGAGGCTGACGCCGCTCGAGGCCCGAGCGATCAGGCTGGCCCTCGAGTTCGTCGGCCCACTGGTCGCCGCGGAAGCCCGTCGCCCTCTTGCGCGCGTTCGCAAGAGGCTCGAAGAGACGTTCGGTGAGTTCGAGCTGTCCCAGACCCCCGAGCCCAGCGCCGACAAGGTGGCGGAGAGCCTCATTGCCACCCTCACTCAGGCAATCCGGCGGCGGCGGCTGGTCGAGATCGAGTATTTGAAGGAGGAGGAGGGGACGCCGACCGTCCACGTCGTCGAGCCGTACACGATCGAGCGGCGGCTCCCGCACTGGTACGTGCACACCTGGGACCGCACCCGCGACGACGAGCGGAGCTTCCGGCTCGACCGGATGCGCAGCGCGACGCTACTCGACGAGGAGTTCGAGCCCCGCGAGGGATTCGAGCCGGGGCACCTCGAGGGCGCACTCGTCGCCCGCGTGCTCTACTCGCCGGCGGTCGCGCGGTGGGAGATCGAGCGCGGCGCCACCCCGCTCGCCGACGGCTCGGCGATCAACGAGCAGAAGGTCGGCAGCGAGGAATGGCTTGTGGGCGAGATCCTCCGCTACCGCGGCGAGGCGGAGCTGCTCGAGCCCCCTGAGCTGCGGAGGGCAATCGCCAGGCGGGCCCAGTCGCTCGGTCGCCAGCTCGGGGTCACCCGACTGCGCGCCCCGGCGTCGGCTTAGGCCTCCACGGGCAGCTCGAGCGTGAACGTCGCCCCCTCGCCCAGGGCGGACTCGACCGTCAGGCGTCCGCCGTGCGCCTCGGCGATCGACCGCGCGATGAAGAGGCCGAGCCCGGTACCGGGCTTCCCCAGGCCGACGTTGGCCCGTCCGAACCGCTCGAAGATCAGTCCGTGTTGCTCGCGCGGGATGCCGGGACCCGTGTCCTCGACGGCGACGTGGACGCGGCCGTTCTTCGCCCACGTCCGGACGTCGATCTCCTCCCCGGCACGCGAGTACTTGACGGCGTTCTCGAGCAGGTTCTGAAGAACCTGGCGCAGACGCTCGCGGTCGCCGCGGACGTTCGGAAGCTGCCACTCCGTGTGCGCGACCACGGTCACCTCTTCCTGGTGCAACGCGAAGCCGGCCACGGTGTCGCGGACGAGCTCGCCCACGTCGACTTCGCCGAAGCGGTATGAGAACGTCCCTGCCTCGATCCGTGACGTGTCGAGCACGTCGCCGATCAACGTCGCCAACCGGTTCGTCTCATCGGCGATCAGCGCGAGGAAAGCCGTCCGCTGGTCGGCGGTCAGCTCGCGCCAGCGCTCCTCCAGCGTTCGCGCCGCCCCGATCACCGCCGCCATCGGGCTGCGCAGCTCGTGCGAGACGAGCGAGACGAAATCTGCCCGCAGCGCAGAAAGCCGACGCAGCTCGGCGACCGTCGCCCGCTCGGACTCGTAGGCACGGATGTTCTGGACGCCGCTCGCGAGCAGCCGACCGAGCAGCGCCGCCAACTCGATCTCATCATCGTCGAATGCGTCCGTCTTGCGACGCAGGATCGCGAGCATCCCGATCGGCCGCTCGCCGAGGAGGAGCGGCGCCGCCACGCGCGAGTGCAGCCCGATCGCGGTCAGGATTTCCTCCTCGGCGTAGACGTGGTCGCGCATGTCGTGTCGGTAGACCGTCTTGCCCGTGCGCAGCACCTCCTCGACCAGGGCTCCGGCCGGCAACGACTCTCCCGGCTGCAGCACTTCGTCGTGCTTCAGACCGGCGGTCGCCATCACCCGCACCTGTCCCTCGTCGGAGAGGATGATCGCCGTCCGATCGAAGGGAACGACTCCCTCGAGTTCCTCGATGAAGGCACCGAACGCCTCGTCCAGCTCGAGCGAGGAGCCGAGCGCGCGGGCGCAACGATTGGCCGCGTCCAGCGCGTGGCCGCGGCGGTCGAGCTCGTCCTGAAGGTGCTCGGCCTCATGTACCCGGTCACGGGCGAGCGATGTCTCCGCCCGCAACCGCTCGACCAGCCAGCCGACGATGAGGACGATCATCACCTCGATGCCCACCTGGACGGCGACGTTGTCCCAGCGGAAACTCCGGTCGAGGCGGTCGTCCCGGAGCCACTGGAAGCCGCCGAGCACCGGGATGCTCAGCGCCGCGAGGATCAGCCCGCCGCGGATCCCGTACCGGAACGCGGCCTCGACGAGCACCAGGATCATGACCTGCCGGATCTGGGTCGCCGGCTCGTAGTAGACCGCCAGGATGAACGAGGAGATCACGGCGAAGTCGAAGACGAGCGCCGCGAGGCCGAGGCGCTCCAGCGCCGCCGGGCTCGGCTCACGCCGCACGAGGACCAGGAAGACGACGGCTCCGGCGGCGAAGACCACCGTCGTCGTCCAGAGCCACGCCGCCCTGCCCGGCGGGTAGGGGGCAGCCACGATCGCCTCGAGGACGGCGAAGGGGACCGCGCCGAGGCGCACCCAGGCGAGCCACCGCTCAGCGTTCAGCCGCTGCGCGGGGCTCACGCTCGACTCCTGTCGGCGATGCGCCGTTGCGCCCAGCGGGCGTGCTCGGCGAGCATCGGATCGTCGCCGGCCGCGTACGCATCGGCAAGCGCCGCGTCCTCCTTGCCCCCGGCATTGCCGAGAGCGACCAGTGCGTTCCGCCGCAGGTAGCGCGGGTCGTTGCGCGGCACGTAGAGGCGGTCGTACCGCTCCGTCAAGGTCTCCGCGTCGGCCTGGAGCCATTCGACGAGCGAGACCGTCGGCTCGCCTTGCGCCCGAGCGTCACCGCGGCGCTTCTCGATGCCGCGGTTCCAGGGACAGACGTCCTGGCAGATGTCGCAGCCGTAGACCATGTCGGCGAGCGGCTCGCGGTATTCCTCGGGGATCGGTCGCGGCGACTGCGTCCAGTACGAGAGGCACCGGGTCGCGTCGAGCGTGCCCGGCTCGTCGAGCGCGCCGGTGGGGCACGCGTCGATGCACAGCCGGCAGTCGCCGCAGTCCAGGTCGAGCGGCGGGCTCGGCTCGATCTCGAGCTCGGTGACGAGCGTGCCGAGCACGACCCAGGATCCGTGCCGGCGCGTGATCAGCATCGTGTTCTTGCCGTAGAAGCCGACGCCGGCCCGGGCTGCACCCTCACGGTCGACGTGCTGGTTGGCGTCGACGAGGACTCGGTAGGCGCCCCCGAGGCGCCGCCCCAGCGTGTCCAGCTTCTCCCGGAGCTCCGCATAGGCGTCGCTCCACGTGTAGCGCGGCAGGCGGCCCTCCCCCGGGCCGGGTGCGGGCGCCGTCGCGTAGTAGCAGAGCGCGGCGGAGACGACCGAGCGCGCACCCGGGAGCAGGGACTCGGGATGGCAGGAGACCTCCGGCCGGGCCATGGTGAACCGCATGTCCGCGAACAGCCCCTGCGCACGCCGTTCTCGGATCCGCCGCTCCGTCTCGGTGTACGGCGCTGCAGCCGCCGAGCCGATCGCGTCGATCCCGATTTCCTCCGCGAGCCGGGCCAGCTCGACCGTCGTCACGACCGCATTGTTACCCCTCGTGCGGTCACGCACATCATCGCGCCCAGGAGACGCGCGTAGCCCGCAATCTTGCCCCGGGCGATCGCGAGCTCCACGAGCGGGTCGACCGTTCCGTGCTTCTTGCGCCCGGTGAGAACGTCGCCGGCGTGGATCGCCAGACGTTCGGCGCCGAGCCAGTGCCGGTAGAGGTCCTGCTCGTCGATGGGCACCTGCCGTGCGATCTTGCGGAGGCCTGCGAGGCGTCCCCGGTGGGTCTTCGTGGTGCGGCAGACGCGGTCGGCAGCCGCGGCGAATGCCGCCTTCGTGGGCGGCGGGGCCTTTCGTGCGTGGCCCGACCCGCCGCAGGCGGCCAGGGCGACCACGCAGGCCGTGGCAAGCAGGAGCTTCCAGGACACCGGCCGACTATACGATCGCCCCGTGCGAGCGATCGTCATCCACGAGGACGGCGGGCCGGAGGTAATCCGCTACGAGGAGGTTCCGGATCGGGTCGCCGGGCCGGGCGAGGTGCTGATCCGCATGCGCGCGGCGTCGCTCAACCATCTCGACGTGTGGACCCGAAAGGGACTTCCGTCGTTGCCCAAGCCACGCATCCTCGGTGCCGACGGTGCGGGCACGGTCGAGGCGCTCGGCGAGGGCGTGACGGGCCTGGCGCCGGGTCAGGCGGTCGTGATCAACCCCGGTCTCGAGCACGACGGCCGCATCCACGTGATCGGCGAGCATACGCAGGGCGTGCATGCCGAACTCGCGGCGGTCCCCGCGACGAACGTCTACCCGCTCCGCGAGGGCCTGTCGTTCGAGCACGCTGCCGCGTTTCCGCTCGTCTACGAGACCGCCTACCGAATGCTCGTCACGCGCGCCGGGCTCCAGGCAGGCGAGTGGGTGCTGATCTGGGGAATCGGCGGCGGGGTGGCGACGGCGGCGTTCCGGATCGCACAGACGCTGGGCGCGCACACGATCGTGACGTCGGGAAGCGCCGAGAAGCTGGTCAAGGCGAATGATCTCGGCGCGGACGTGACCGTCGACCACCTGGAGGGCGACGTCGTTGCAGCGGTGAAGGACGCAACCGGGACGGGCGTCGACGTGGTCGTCGAGACGGTCGGCGACGCGACCTGGAAGCGCACGCTCGACGCGGTCCGGCCCACGGGGCGCGTGGTGGTGTGCGGCGCAACGTCGGGCCCGAATCCGCCCGCCTCGCTGCACCGGCTGTGGTGGAAGCAGCTCGACATCCTCGGCTCGACGATGGGCACGCGCACGGATTTCGAGGGCGCCTACGAGCTGGTCACCGCGGGCGCGACACCGGTGATCGATTCGGTGTTCCCGCTCGCCGAGGCGCGCGCCGCACACGAACGCCTCGAGCGGGGCGAGCAGTTCGGGAAGATCGTGCTCGAGATTCCCGGCTGAGGCGGAGAATCGCTACGGCGTTGCTCTAACCGAAGCCGAGGATGAACTTGGCGTCGTCGGACATCCGGTCGCCTAGCGTCCGTACCGTCTCGTTCCGACTAGTTCGGGAAATGGCTTGGAGAAGCCGATTGGAGGGCACCCCTGGCGCCCGTGGTGTCGTCCTGTGTCGGCTCGTTGTGGTGTGTCCTTTTGCAAATGCGTTTGCAGTTCTCCTGGACGGGGCCTGGCTACACTCCCCACTGCCAGTGTCGGCACCGGACGACGACCACCGCCTCCTGCCCGCTACCGGCGCGGTGGATCAACTCCGAGCCGCGCTGATGGCGAAGCAGCGCCTGTAGTCGAGCCTCATCGAGCGCTCGACCAGTACGAGCGACCGCGCACGACCCTGAGCGACGATGGCTGACGCGAGAGGCGGGTCGATCAGCCCCCAGGGGAGCCCAGACCAAGGCCGACGCGACCCGCCCCACTAGCTGTGACGGCGCCTGAGGGCGAAGGATTGACAAGACTTGACCGAGAGAAGAGAAGAGCCGGACGGGCCTACCAGCCTGACGTTCCGATCGGGTGGTTGCCGTTCTCCCGCGCCAGGCTGGATTTACGGCCTGTCCATTCTCAGCGTCGGCAACAACTCCCGCGCGTCAACCCCCGGGGGTGTGTCAATCCCCCGGGTGAGGGATGTGGTGGCCAGCTGCGGGCGGTCCCAGCCCCAACACGGACCAAAAGGAAAGCCGGGGCGCGACAGTGCCTTCAGGAATCCTGAAAGGTTGGCGTACCC
>JBKOVQ010000261.1:0-9108 GCA_046723985.1 Actinomycetota bacterium
GCATCCGCCTGGTGTGCTCGCTGAGCTCTGCGCTGGCCGCCCAGCCGACGTGCCGGCAGCGCGGGCACTCGTCCTCGCCGGTGTGGCGCTCGGCTTCCAGCACGGCGCGGCGATGCCCGCAGTTCAGGCACTCGACCTGGCGGAGACGGATCTCCATGGCGCATGGATCGGCCGTACCGCCTGAAACGAGTGTCCCTCGGTCGGGGGATGCCTTCACCTACATGGAGGCCATGCTGCGGGCGGCCGCGCGGAGGTCATCCCAGGTGACGAGCTTCACCCTGGGACGGCCCTGGGGCTCGCCGCGGCCGCGCTCCTCGGCGTCGATCGCCTCCCAGCCTCCGTAGGTGACGTGCTCGACGCCGCGTGCGCCGAGCAGCTCATCAACCGTCTCCGCCGCCGCCGACTCGTCGCCGCGCACGAGCCTGCCGGCGCGCGCGTCCTCGAGCAGGAGATCGATGGTCTCGGTCGCGTCCTTCTTGTTCGTCCCGATCACGCCGGTCGGCCCGCGCTTGATCCAACCGGCGCAGTAGACGCCAGGGGCGGCGGTCACGCGGCCGCAGTCGTTCGGGATCGTCGCCCGCCGCGCGTCGAACGGAACGCCGGGCAGCTCGACGCCGAGGTAGCCGACGCTGCGGAAGACGATCCCGCACGGAATCGTCTCGTGCTCGTCCGTCGGCTCGGCGCTGACCCGGCCGTTCTCGTCGGCGACGAGCCGGTTGCGGACGATCTCGATCGCCTCGATCTGCTGATCGCCGAGGATCGCCACCGGCGATACGCCGAACCTGAGCCGGATCGCGCGACGCTTCCCGGCCGGCACGCGACCTGCGTACTCGCGCAGCACCTCGACGTTACGGCGGGCGTTCGTGTCGTGCTCGAGCGCCGCCGCGCTCGCCTCGTCGAGCTCGAGGTCGGCCGGATCCACGATCACGTCGGCGTCGGCGAGCTCGCCGAGCTCCTTCAGCTCGGGCGTGGTGAAGGCAGCCTGCGCAGGGCCGCGTCGGGCGAGCAGGACGATCTCCCTGATCCCCGAGCCGAGGATCGCCTCGATCGCCTCGTCGGTCGTATCGGTCGGGCGGATCTCATCCGGAGAGAGCGCGAGCATGCGGACGACGTCCAGCGCCACGTTCCCGGCTCCGACCACGGCCGCCCGCTCGCCGGAGAGATCGAACTGCAGCTCCTGGAAGTCGGGGTGGCCGTTGTACCAGGCGACGAACTCGGTCGCCGACCACGAGCCGGGCAGGTCCTCGCCGGGAATGCCCATCCGTCGATCGCTCTGCGCGCCGACGGCGTAGACGACGGCGTCGTACAGACGGACGAGGTCCTCGTGCATGACGTCCCGGCCGACCTCCACGCCGCCGATGAACCGGAAGCCGGGCTGCGCCGCGATCCGCTCGAATGCCTTCGAGACCGCCTTGATCTTCGGGTGGTCGGGCGCGACGCCGAGCCGCACGAGACCCCACGGCGTCGGCAGCCGCTCGATCATGTCGACCTCGACAGGTTCCTCCGCGTCGAGCAGGTGCCCGGCCGCGTAGAACCCGGCCGGCCCGGACCCGACCACGGCGACGCGCAAGGTCATTGGCGGAGGATCCTAGACTGGGCTAGTGGCTACAGCCGGAGCCGCAACCATGGGCAGCGTCCGGAGCCTCGCCGTCCTCGACCTGGAAGGAATGGCCGCATCCGCAGGACGAGGAGACGTTCGGGTTTTCGATCTTGAACCCGGACTCCTGGAGGCCGTCGAGGAAGTCGATGCTCGCCCCCTGGAGGTACGGCGCGCTGAACGGGTCGACGACGACCCGGACGCCGAAGGCCTCGAGCTCGTGGTCGCCCTCCTGCGGGCCGCGGTCGAAGCCGAGCGCGTACTCGAACCCGGAGCACCCACCGCCCTGGACGGCGACACGCAGGACATCGGCGTCGCCGGCCGGCTCGTCGGCCTGGAGCTCCCGGATCTTGGCGGCGGCCCGCTCCGTGAGCGAGACGACGGTGGTGGGTTCCTCGAGCGTTGCCATGTGCCCATCGTACCATCGCGCCAGGACCCCTCGAATCCCCCGTTTCGGGCCGACTTTGTAACAGCCGCTGCACGCATCGTTAGGCGGTTTTTCGCTTGCTTCGTGCCGCCCTCGGCGACTTGCTAGTGTCCGGCTGCGGAGGCCCGAAGGAGGAGGAAGCAGGGCGTTGCTCGACAGCTGGTTGCCGTTCCTGATCTACGGGCTGCTCGCGCTCGCGATCCCACTTTCGATGGTCGCCTTCTCCTTCGTCTTCTCGACGAGACCGAAACGCCGCACGCGCGCCCGGGTGGTTCCGTTCGAGTCCGGCGTCTCCACCGGCCCCCCGAAGCAGCAGCGCTTCACGATCAGCTTCTACCTGACGGCGATGCTGTTCATCGTCTTCGACATCGAGATCGTCTTCCTCTATCCGCTCGCCGTGCAGCTGAATGCATTCGGCTGGTTCGCGTTCCTCGAGCTCCTCTTCTTTATCGCGATTCTGGCGGTCGCCTATGTCTACATCTGGCGGAAGGGGGCACTCGAATGGCGGTGAAGCGGCTCCGCGACTACGGGCTGAAGTCCGAGCGGCTGTTGTGGCCGGCCAAGGGCCCGAGCGTCTTCGAGCAGGAGCTGGGCGCCGATGAGCTGGAGTCGAAGCTCGGCCTGACCACACTCGAGAAGGCGGTCGCCTGGTCGCAGACGAAGTCGATGTGGCCCGACCAGTTCGGCCTCGCGTGCTGCGCGATGGAGATGATCGCGATCGTCGACTCGCGCTACGACATCGCGCGCTTCGGCATGGAGGCGTTCCGCGCATCGCCGCGGCAGGCCGACCTGCTGATCGTCTCCGGACGCGTCGCCCACAAGATGGCCGCTCCGCTCCGGCAGATCTACGACCAGATGCTCGAGCCGAAGTGGGTGATCGCGATGGGCGCCTGCGCCAGCTCCGGCGGGATGTTCAACAACTACTCGGTGTTGCAGGGGGTCGACAAGATCGTGCCCGTCGACATCCACGTTCCCGGCTGCCCGCCGCGCCCCGAGGCGCTGATGGAGGGGATCATCCGCCTGCACGAGAAGGTGCTCGCCGGCGTGCCGCCCGCGTACGAGATCCGGGGCGTCGCCCAATGAGGCCGGCAGGGTGACGTACGAAGGCGTTCCCGGCCTGGTCGCGACGAAGGAGGCATACGGCGAGACGACGCTCGTCGTCGACCCGGCACGGCTGGTCGACGCCTGCCTGTACCTGCGCGACCAGCTCGACTTCCGGTTTCTCGCCGACATCACTCCGACCGACTACCTCGGCTGGAACGAGGGCCCGACCGCCGGCTACATCGGAACTGCCTGGGGCCGCGACCTGAACGCGCCCGGCTCGGCGGGTCTCGCCCGGAAGCCGAGCCCCAAGCCGAAGCGGTTCGCGATGAACTACCACCTCCTGCGGCTCGAACGCGGAGGCCCCCGTGTCCGAGTCCAGGTCTGGCTGGACGACGGCGAGCCCGTGGAGAGCGTCGTCTCCGTCTGGCCGACTGCCGATTGGTTCGAGCGGGAGGCCTTCGACATGATGGGCATCCGGATCGAGGGCCACCCGAACCTGACCCGCATCCTGATGCCGGACGACTGGGACGGGCACCCGCTCCGCAAGGACTACCCGATCGGCGGCGAGCCGGTCCGCTTCTCCGGGGAGGAATAGGTGACCATCGCCCCAGAGCGGCCGGCGATCTACGAGGGGACCCGGATCCCGAGCCCGGTGCCGACCATGCTCAAGCCCGACCCCGGACTCGAGGACGTCCTCACGGTCAACTTCGGCCCGAACCACCCGTCGACGCACGGCGTCCTCCGCCTGATCGTCGACCTGCACGGCGAGGACGTGGTCGGCCTGGAGGCGGTGGTCGGCTACCTGCACACCGGCTTCGAGAAGAACATGGAGCAGAAGTCCTACTGGAAGGCGGTCACCTACGCGCCGCGGATCGACTACCTCGCCTTCCAGGCGAACGAGTATGCGTACGTCGCCGCGGTCGAGAAGCTGCTCGGGATCGAGGTGCCGCCGAAGGCGGTATGGATGCGGACGCTCCTCCTCGAGCTCAACCGGATCCACTCGCACCTGATCTGGCTCGGCACCGGCGCCCTGGAGATCGGCGCGATCGGCCTCCTCTGGTACTGCTTCAACGCCCGCGACGACGTGCTCGACCTGTTCGAACTGGTCGGCGGGACGCGGATGCACACCCGGTACTTCCAGGCGGGCGGCCTGGCCGAGGACATCCCGCGCGGGTTCTTCGGCGCCTGCCAGGAGTTCGCCGACGAGTTCCCGAGCACGATCGACATGTACGAGCAGCTGCTCACGAAGCAGAAGATCTGGCTGGAGCGGACGCGAGGGACAGGACTCCTGTCCGCCGACGACGCCGTCGCGCTCGGGCAGTCGGGGCCGGTGCTGCGTGCATCGGGCGTGGACTGGGACCTGCGCCGCGATGAGCCGTACCTCGCCTACCCGGAGCTCGACTTCGACGTGCCGGTCTACCCGAACGGCGACGTCTACGACCGGTACCGCCTCCGAGTGGACGAGATGCGCGAGTCGGTGAAGATCATCGCGCAGTGCCTCGAGGGCATGCCCGGCGGCGCGTGGATCGCCGACGACCGCAAGGTCGTGCTCCCGCCGCGTGAGGAGCTCCACACCTCGATGGAGTCGCTGATCCACCATTTCAAGATCGTCACCGAGGGCTACCGCGTCCCCGAGGGCGAGGTCTACGTCGCGGTCGAGTCGCCGCGCGGCGAGTTCGGCTGCTACCTCGTCTCGGACGGAAGTGCCAAGCCGTGGCGGGTGAAGTTCCGCGCCCCGTCGTTCGTCGCCCTCGAGGCGACCGCGACCTGCGTCTACGACTCGCTGGTGGCGGACATGATCGCGATCGTCGGCTCGCTCGACACCGTCATGGGCGAAGTCGATCGCTGATGTCCAGCCTCGCGGCCAAGGTCGACGCGATCCGCGACCTGTACCCGGACACGCGGTCGCTGACGCTGCCGGCCCTCCGCTTCGCGCAGGAGGAGCGCGGCTGGCTGCCGCCCGAGGCGCTGCGCGAGGTGGCCGATGTCCTCGACCTCACCCCCGCGTACTGCCAGGCGGTCGCGTCCTTCTACGACATGTTCCACCTGGAGCCGGTAGGCAGGCACATGGTCGAGATCTGCACCAACCTGTCCTGCGCGCTGGTCGGCGCGCAGCGCGTGGTCGAGGCGTTCGAGTCGGCGCTCGGGATCGACGCGGGGGAGACGACCGAGGACGGAGCAATCACGTTCCGGGCGGTCGAGTGCCTGGGTGGCTGCGGCTACGCACCGGTGGTCGCGGTCGACAACCGCTACCGCCACAACGTCAAGCCCGAGGACACCGCGGCGATCGTCGAGGAGATCCGTGGCGCTGCTTAGCGCGCTCCTGAAGGACGCCGACAAGCGCGACCTGACCAAGCTCGACGAGTACCGGGCGATCGGCGGCTACAAGGCGCTCGAGAAGGCGCGGAAGATGACCTCCGACGCGCTGATCGAGGAGATGGGCAAGGCGAACCTGCGCGGGCGCGGCGGGGCCGGCTTCCCGATCGGCCGCAAGGCGTCGCTGATCGCGCGCGACTCGCCGAAGCCGAAGTACGTGGTCGTCAACGCGGACGAGTCGGAGCCTGGCGCGTTCAAGGACCGCCAGGTGATGAACCAGGTGCCACATCGCCTGATCGAAGGCAGCCTGATCGCGGCGCACGCGATCGAGTCGAAGGACGTCTTCATCTACATCAGGGGCGAGTACCTCGCCGAGTACGAGGTGCTCCAGGCCGCGGTCGACGAGGCACAGGCGGCCGGGATCCTCGGCGACGTCAGCGTCGTCGTCCACCGGGGCGCCGGCGCGTACATCTGCGGCGAGGAGACCGCGCTCCTCGACTCGCTCGAGGGCCGCCGTGGCCAGCCGCGCCCGCGCCCGCCGTTCCCGCCGGTCCAGGGCCTGTACAACGCGCCGACCCAGGTCAACAACGTCTGCACGATCGCGACGCTCCCGATCGTGGTCTCGATGGGGGCGGCGAAGTTCGCCAAGACCGGCACGGAGACCGCTCCCGGCACGGCGATCTTCTCGATCTCCGGAAACGTCGAGCGCCCGGGCAACTACGAGCTGGCGCTGGGCACGCCGATGCGCGAGCTGATCTACGAGCACGCCGGCGGAATCCCCGGCGGCCGGACGCTGAAGGCGGTCATCCCCGGCGGCTCGTCCGTGCCGGCGCTCACGCCCGACCAGATCGACGTCCCGCTCGACTACGACTCGCTCGCCGAGCTGAAGACCTTCTTCGGCGCAGCCTCGCTGATCGTCGTCGACGACCGCTGCTGCCTGGTGCAGCTCGCGCTGCGCTCCACCCAGTTCTACATGCACGAGTCGTGCGGCAAGTGCACGCCGTGCCGCGAGGGGACGCGGTGGATGGTGCAGATCCTCGAGAAGATCGAGCGCGGCGACGGGGAGCTGTCCGACCTCGAGTTGCTCGGGTCGATCAACGGGCGGATCCTCGGGAAGGTGCTCTGCGCGCTCGGCGAATTCGCCGTGTACCCGGTCTCGAGCTACATCGCCCACTGGCGCGACGAGTTCGTCGCCCACATCCAGCAGGGCCGCTGCCCATACGCCGGCCGGTCGTCGATCGAGGGAATCGTCGCGCCGTCCGAGCAGCACCACGGCCCGGCGCACGTCGAGAAGCCGCTGGCGGTGATCGCATGAGCAGCAACGGTTCACAGCCCGAGCTGGTCACGATCACGGTCGACGACATCGAGATCCAGGTGCCGAAGGGGCTGGGCCTGGTCGAGGCGGCGCTCTACGCCGGGATCGAGATCCCGGTCTTCTGCTACGAGCCGCGGCTCGGACCGCCGGTCGGCGCCTGCCGGATGTGCCTGTGCGAGGTCTCGCCCGGCCCGCCGAAGCCGCAGGCGGCCTGCACGCTCACAGCTGCGGACGGGATGGTGGTCAAGACTGCGGCGACCTCGGCGGTCGCCGCCGAGGCGCAGGACGCGACGCTCGAGTTCATCCTCGTCAACCACCCGCTCGACTGCCCGGTCTGCGACAAGGGCGGCGAGTGCCCGCTCCAGGACCTCACCTTCCGCTACGGGCCGGGGAACACCCGGATGACGTTCGCGAAGCGGACGTTCGAGAAGCCGATCCCGATCTCGCCGACGATCGCGCTCGACCGCGAGCGCTGCATCCTCTGCTACCGCTGCACCCGCTTCTCGGAGGAAGTGGCGGAGGATGGCCAACTGGTCGCCCGCGACCGCGGCGCGAGCTCGATCATCGCCACGTTCGAGGACGAGCCGTACCGGGCGCCGTTCTCCGGGAACGTGATCGAGCTCTGCCCGGTGGGCGCGCTGACGTCGACGCAGTACCGCTTCGAGGCGCGGCCCTGGGAGATCCAGAACGTTCCGACCGTCTGCGGCCTGTGCCCGGTCGGCTGCAACATCACCGCGACCATCCGCGAGGGGAAGGTCAAGCGGATCCTCTCCCGCAACCACCCCGAGATCGACGAGGGCTGGCTCTGCGACAAGGGCCGATTCGCGTACGCACACCTGTATGCGAGAGACCGGATCAAGGACCCGTTGCGGAAGACCGGTCAGCGGCGCTTCGAGGAGCTGTCGTGGGACGACGCGCTCGACCAGGCCCAGGTCCTTCTCCGTCGCGGGCCGGTGCTGCTGGCGCTCTCCGGCTCGGAGACGGTCGAGCAGGCGGAGGCGCTCTCGCGTCTCGTCCGCCGAGGGCTCGGCTCGGACGCGGTTGTGTTGCCGGAACAGGCATCGGCCGCGATCGATGCGCACCGGGCACCGCTCTCGTCGATCCGCGACGCCGAGCGCGTGATCGTCGTCGGCGACCAGCCGGTCGAGGAACGGGCACCCGTGGTCGCGCTCTGGATCAAGGCGGCGCGCCGGGCGGGCGCGGAGATCGTCACGATCGGTGCCGTGGGTACGAGCCCGACGGCGCCGGGCGGCGCAGTCGAGGCCGTGCGCGCGCTCGGCGGGCAGGTTCGGGGCTCCGTGCTGATCTGGTCGGGCTCCGGCGCGGGCGGCGAGACGGTCGCCGCACTCGCGCAGGAGCTCGGTGCCGCTTCGGCCTTTTACCTTCCGTCGACGCCGAACGGCCGTGCGGTCGTCGAGGCCTGGCATGCGGCCGGTGAGGGCGAGCCGCAGCAGCCGGACCGCATCGGCACGCTGCTGGTCTCGGGTGAGGAAGCTGCGGGCGACCCGGCGGTCCGGGCGCTGGCGGAGCAGGCCGACGCGGTGATCGCGATCACGATGTTCGCCGACCCGGTGCGCGGGTGGGCGGACCTCGTCCTCCCGGGAACGAGCTACCTGGAGCGCGACGGCACGATCGTCAATCTCGAGGGCCGCCCGCAGCGCCTGCGCCGCGCGGTGATCCCGCCCGCCCCGGACGAGGTCGCGTGGATCGCGAAGCTCGCCGAGCGCTTCGGCGTCGAGATCGACCCCCATGCCAGGGCAGTCACCACCGAAGAGCTGGCCTCGCTCCCACCACGCCCAGACCCGGCTGAACCGGCCTCGGCGGCGCCGAAGGCGGCGCCGGCCCGGACCGCGAAGGGCGGGCCGCTCAAGCTCGTCCGCTTCCGGCCCCTCTTCTCGGGGCCCGTGGTCGAGCGCGTGCCCGAGCTCCAGTTCCAGCGGCCCGAGCCCGTGATCGAGCTCTCCGCCCGCGACGCCGAGGTGCGCCACATCTCGAGCGGCGAGGAGGTCGTCGTCCGCTCGAACGGCACGTCGATCCCGCTCCGCGCGAGGGTCAACAAGCACCTCGTCGAGGGGGTCGTGCGCGCTGCGGAGGAGCATGCCCAGACGCTCGAGGGAGCAGTGGAGGTCTCACGGGCTCCCCGGATCAGCTCCGAAGGAGGTGATCCGGCCTGAACAACGGCGAGCCGTGGTGGATCAGCCTGATCAAGGCGCTGATCTTCGTCAACGTCCTCCTGATCGCGATGGCGTTCCTGACGCTCTACGAGCGGAAGCTGCTCGCCCGGATGCAGCGGCGCTACGGGCCGAACCGGGCCGGGCCGAAGGGCCTCCTCCAGCCGTTCGCCGACCTGATCAAGATGGTGCGCAAGGAGGCGTTCGCCCCGGTCGCCGCGATCGACAGGCTCTACCT
>JBKOVQ010000237.1:0-19032 GCA_046723985.1 Actinomycetota bacterium
CCCATGTAGCGATCGGCGCGCGTCTCGCTGACGCCGGCGTGGTCCATGAACGTCGAGAAGGAGTGCCGGGCCTCATGCAGCCCGAACCATTCGACCAAGGGCTTTTCGGCCTCGGCCCTCTCCTTGTTCTCGGCTTTCAGCGCTCGCCGCGCTTTTCGCTCGACGTTCCGCGGCTCGAACGGGCTCGTCCCCGTCGAACCGAGCAACAGGGCTTCGGGGTCGTCCCACCGATCGTCCAGCGCCTCGAGGTACGGCTGCAGTGCGTCCAGCATGAACACGACCCGCCTGCCCGCCCGCGACTTTGGCTCAATTGGACCCTCGACAGCATCCCAGCCGCGCTCGACTCGGATCGTGCCACCCTCGAAGTCAACGTCCTGTACGCGGAGCGCCTGAATCTCGCCGCGGCGAAGCCCGGCGTAGAACGCCGTGGCCCATGTCGCCGCCTCGGTCTCCGGAAGCACTTGCAGAAGTTCCGCGGCCTCCGCCGGTGATGCTGCGCGATCGCGGCGACCGGCGGTCGACAGGCTCAGGTCGACAGGTGGATTGGTGGCGACGAGTCCGTTCCGGCGAGCGCGGCGGTAGATCGCCTGCAGCGGGACGAACGAGTTGCGAATCGTCGAGCCCGAGACAACTTCGCCGAGCAGGTGCTCCTTGAGCTCGAGAAGGTCGGCGAGGTCGATGTCGGAGAGCTTCCGATCGCCGAGTGTCGGCAGCACGCGCAGCCGGAGCGCGAGCTCGTAGTTGCGCAGCACCGCGGGCTTGTACGGCTGCTCCCGCTTGTTGAGGATGCGACCTTCGCGGGCGCCGGCGAGCCATTCCTCCACCTCCTGGCGCAGCGTCTTCGATGAGGGCGCGCGGAGCCTCCTATCCTTCACGGCCTTGAGTGCATCGGTGCGCCAGCCGCGGGCCGCCGCCTGCGTCGCGAACGCCTTGCGGATCTTCTTCTTGTCGCGCTTCGAGGCGCGCATTCTGGCGCGCACCCTTACCTCGGCCGGCGGTCAGAATCCATCTAAACAGAGAAAAAGCCCCGATTACCGGGGCTTTTGTCTGAGCGGGGAACGGGGCTCGAACCCGCGACCCTCAGCTTGGGAAGCTGATGCTCTACCAACTGAGCTATCCCCGCGCGCGAGTCGACAGGATAGCGCGCCGCCGCCGGTGGGACGAACACGGTCTCGAGGAATGCAAACGGCGGCCGTGGCGCATAATCCAGGCGAGCGAGCAACGAGGAGGAACGCAAGATGAATGAGCTCGAACAGACGGCGCGCGCGCTCGTCGCCCCCGGCAAGGGGATCCTGGCCGCGGACGAGAGCGACGGCACGATCAAGAAGCGCTTCGACTCGATCGGGATCGAGTCGACCGAGGACACCAGGCGGGCCTACCGCGACATGCTGCTCACGACCGAGGGCGCGGCCGACCACATCAGCGGCGTGATCCTCTACGACGAGACCATCCGCCAATCGGCCCTCGACGGGACGCCCTTCCCCAACCTGCTGGAGGCGCAGGGGGTCATCCCGGGGATCAAGGTCGACAAGGGCGCGAAGGACCTTGCCAACGCGTCGGGCGAGAAGATCACGGAGGGTCTCGACGGGCTGCGCGAGCGGCTGGCCGAGTACGTCCAGCTCGGCGCGCGCTTCGCCAAGTGGCGGGCGGTGATCACGATCGGCGACGGCATTCCGAGCGAGTACTGCCTCTGGACGAACGCGCACGCGCTCGCCCGCTACGCGGCGCTGAGCCAGGAGGCCGGGCTCGTGCCGATCGTCGAGCCGGAGGTCCTGATGGACGGCGACCACTCGATCGAGACGAGCTTCGACGTCACGTCGCGGACATTGCACGCGGTCTTCACCGAGCTGCGGGACCAGCGCGTGCACTTCGAGCAGATGCTCCTGAAGCCGAACATGGTCCTCTCGGGTTACGACGCCTCGGGTCGCGCCGGTGTTCAGGAGGTCACGGAGCAGACGCTGCGCTGCTTCCGCCGCCACGTCCCGGCCGCGGTGCCGGGCATCGTCTTTCTCTCCGGCGGGCAGACGGACGAGGACGCGACCGCGCACCTGAATGCGATGAACGCGATGGGGCCCCACCCGTGGGAGCTGTCGTTCTCCTATGGCCGGGCGCTCCAGGCGCCGGCGCTGAAGGCCTGGGCCGGGGAGGCTGCGAACGTCGCCTCGGGGCAGGCGGCGTACCTGCACCGGGCAAAGATGAACGGCCTCGCGCGGTCGGGGAGCTATTCGCCGGAGATGGAGACGAAGGTCGCGGCCTAGGCCTCGAACAACTCGATCTGTACGACCTGCCCGGCGGAGACCAGGCGGCGCGTCACGGCGCCGCCGCCCTGGACCTCGATCCAGCCGGACTCGTCGACCCAGCGTTGGCCTTTTGCAGCCGCGTTGACAAGTCCCTCCGGATCGGCGGCATCCGGCACGACGACGGTATGGGTCGATCCGTCGCGCAACGTGACGCGGATGAATGACTCAGCCATCGACGCGACGATACAACAGGCCTACGAATACCGCTCGCCGGCGATCAGCTCGAGCTTGCCCCAGCGGTGTGAGGCCTCGATCCGGCGCACCGTGCCGGAGCGCGAGCGCATGACGATCGACTCCGTCTCGGCGCCCGCGCCCGTGTACCGGACGCCGTGGAGGAGCGCGCCGTCGGTCACGCCGGTCGCGGCCACGAAGACGTCGTCTCCGGCGACGAGGTCATCGGTGGTGAGCACACGGTCGACGTCGTAACTCGCGTCGAGGAGCTCCTGCCGCTCCTCGTCGTTGCGCGGCCACAGCTTCCCCTGGATCGCGCCGCCCAGGCATTTGATCGCGGCCGCCGAGATCACGCCCTCCGGGGTGCCGCCGATGCCCATCAGCATGTCGACGCCCGTGCCGGCCCTCGCCGCCGCGATCGACGGCGCGACGTCCCCGTCCGTGATCAGCCGAACCTTCGCCCCGCACTCGCGCAGAGCCGCGATCAGCTCCTCGTGGCGGTCGCGGTCGAGGACGACGACGCTGACGTCCTCGGGATGCATCTTCTTCGCCTTCGCGACGCGCTCGACGTTCTCGGCCGGCGGGGCCTCGATGTCGATCGCGTCTGCCGCCTCCGGGCCGACCGCGATCTTGTCCATGTACACGGCCGTGCCGGGGAAGAACATCGTCCCCCGCTCGGCCAGCGCGATCACCGCGATCGCGTTCGGCATCCCGAGTGCGGTCAGGCGTGTCCCCTCGAGCGGGTCGACCGCGACGTCGACATCCGGCCCCTGGCCGTTCCCGACCTCCTCGCCGTTGTAGAGCATCGGCGCCTCGTCCTTCTCCCCCTCGCCGATCACCACCATGCCGCTCATCGAGACCGTGTCCAGCATAAGGCGCATCGCGTCGACCGCGGCCTGGTCGGCGCCGTTCTTGTCGCCGCGCCCCACCCACCGTCCGGCCGCCATCGCCGCTGCCTCGGTCACACGGACGAGCTCGAGCGCCAGGTTCCGGTCCGGAGGCTGGCTCACGCGTGAATCCTAAGCGGCGAACGCGCCCTACATGCGCTCGGGCGCCTCGACCCCGACGAGGTCGAGGCACGAGGCGATCACGATCTGCGTCGCGCGGCAGAGGCCGAGCCGGAACGCCTGGGACTCGCTCTCGAGCACTCGGTGATGGTGGTAGAAGCGGTGGAAGTCGTCCGCGACGCGGATCGCGTAGGTCGGAACCGCGTGCGGGCCGCGCCGCTCGACGGCCTCGGCGACCACGTCCGGGAACTCGGTAAGCCGCTTGACCAGCTCACGCTCCTCCGGCGCAAGCGCCCCCGTCGGCTCCGCTGCCGGGGCCGCGTCACCCGCGTTGCGAAGGATCCCGGCGATCCGAGCGTGGGCGTACTGCACGTAGTAGACGGGATTCTTCTCGGAGCGTTCCGCCGCGAGGTCGACGTCGATGTCGATCGCCTGGTCGGGGCTGCGGTTGACCAGGTACCAGCGGGCGGCGTCGACGCCGATCTCGTCCATGAAGTCGTCCAGGAAGACGACGTCCCCGCGGCGCTTCGACATCTTCGCCTGCTCACCGGCCTTCGTGAGATGGACGAGCTGGTAGAGCAGGACCTCGACGCGCTCGGGGTCGTAGCCGAGCATCCGCGCGACCGCCGCATACCAGTTCCGCGTGCCGTGGTGGTCTGCGCCGAGTACGTAGATCGCCCGGTCGAAGCCCCGCTCCAGCTTGTCGACGAGGTAGACCACGTCGGCGGCGCGGTAGGTCGGCTCGCGCGTCTCCGAGCGGAGCAGTACGCGGTCCTGCTCGTCCCCGTACTCCGACGAGCGTGCCCAGAGCGCTCCGTCGCGCTCGTACGTGTCGAGCCGCGGGAGCAGCTCCGGGAGGCGCTCCTCCAGGCGGCTCTGGAGGGTCCACGAGTCGAAATGGATGCGGAACCGTTCGAGCGTCGCCTCGATCCGCTGAAGCATCGGCGGCACCGGATCGCCGGGAATGGCCGCCAGCTCCCGCACGTAGTCGCCGCGGTAGCCGTCCTCCGGCGGCTCCTTCCCACGCCGGATGGCCTCGACCGACGCGCGGAAGGCGTCCATCTGCGCGCCGGCGTCGTTGTAGTAGTACTCCCGCTCGACCGCGTGGCCGGCGTGGGCGAGCAGCCGAGCGACCGAGTCGCCGATCGCGCCGTTTCGGGCCCCGGAGACGACGATCGGCCCCGTCGGGTTCGCAGAGACCATCTCGACCTGGATTCGCTCAGGAGACGTCGCGAAGCCGGAGCCGTACGCCGGCCCCGCCGCGAGGATCTCACCCAGCGTCTTCCCGAACCACCCGTCGCCAAGGAAGAGGTTGAGGAAGCCCGGCCCCGCGACCTCGGCCCGCTCGACGTCCGGCAGGGCGCGTGCCACGACCGCCAGCTCCTCGGCCAGCTCGCGCGGCGCACGCTGTCTCGTCGGTGCGAGCCGGAGGGCGACGTTCGTGGCGTAGTCGCCGTGCTCCGGATCGCCCGGACGCTCGAGCTCGACCTCGGCTCCGGCGGCCCCGGTCAGCGCGGCGGCGAGCTCCCCGATGCTCCTAGCGGGCAACGGCCCCTGTGGGTGCGAACAGCTCCTCGAGCGCCCGCAGCTCCTGCTCCGTCCCGACGGCGATCAGAACGTCTCCCGGCTCGAGCATGACGTCAGGATCCGGCGTCGTGTCGAAGCTGCCGTCTGCCTTTCGCAGCGCGACGATCAGTGCCCCGGTCTCGTGGCGGACGCGGGTTTCGCGAATCGTCCGGCCGGCCTGAGGGCAGGTCCGCGTGATCTCGATCTCCTCGAAGCGCAGATCGGGCCCACCGTGCCGTGAGACGATGTCGAGGAAGGCCGACACCTGCGGCTTCAACATCAGCTTCGCCATCTCCTGGCCGGCCGCGGCGTAGGGCTGCACGACCCGGTCGGCACCTGCCCGGTGCATCTTGTTGGCCGCATCCTCGGTGGACGCGCGCGCGACGATCTGGATGTCCGGTCGCGCCGATCGCGCCGAGACGGTGATGTAGAGGTTGTCGACGTCGGAGTCGGAGCAGGCGACGAGCCCACTTGCCCGGTCGAGCCCGGCCGCCTCCAGATCCTCGTCCTTCGTGCCGCTCCCGTCGAGGTACGGAATGCCTTGCTGCCGAGCGACCTCCAGCGCCGCCGGGTTGAAGTCGAGCACGACGAATTCGGCGCCGGCAGCGCGGAACTCGTCCACGACCTGGCGGCCGACCCGGCCGAAGCCGCACACGACGTAGTGATCCCTGATCCGGTCGATCATGTGTCGTCTCCTCCGCTCGCTCATCGTGCCTGTGAGCACACCGTGGGCGATCAGCTCCACGATCGAGCTCGCGAGGTACCCGTAGATTGCCATTCCGGCGAGGATCAGCACGATCGTCACCACCTCGCCGGCGGCGTTGTCCGGCTTCGTGTCGATCCCGGTGAGCGAGAGCGTGACCGTGGAGCGATAGATCGACTCGAGGACGCTCTCGTGCAGGATGAGCGCGAACAGGATCGCGCCCGCTCCGAGCGCGACGAAGAACGCCGCCACCGCGAGCTTGAAGTGCCGCAGCGTGTAGGGCGTCTCCACGCCGTTAGTATCCGTGTCCGTGGACGAGGAGAGCCAGGAGCGCCAGCTCAACATCCACGTGGACCCCCAGCACCTCGGCGGGGTCTACTCGAACTTCGCGAACATCAGCTTCTCCGACTACGAGTTCGCGATCACCTTCGCGCGGATCGACCACGAGGTCGAGGAGGGCGACATCCCCGGCGTGGTCGTCGCCCGCGTGAACATGTCGACCAAGTTCATGAAGGAGCTGCTCGACGCGATGCAGGACTCGTGGTCGAAGTGGTCGGCACGAGAAGGCATTCGGAACCTTCCCGAGGCGGAGACCGAGCGCCGAGACGAGACCTCGACCTGAGCGCGCGGGGCTAGCCCGGTTTCGACTCCCTGGCCTGCCACGCGCGGACCATCCCGATCCGCTGCATCAGCGTCGGGTGGTCCTCGAACCAGAGGTAGGCCCAGGTCGGCGGGTCGGGATCGGCGAGGCTCGTCTTCGCGAACTCCTGGAAGAGCGCCTGGCCCGACCTCGGGTCGCGGGTCGCCTGAAGCGCCGCCCAGTCGGCCTCGCTCTCCAGGTGCCGGGTGATCTCGGCCTCGAGGGGACGGGCGAGCGTGTTCAGCACGACGAGCACGAGCAGCGCGAGCGGCACCGCCTCGGGCACCCCCATCCCACCGCGCCGTCTGGTGATGCGCGCGATCAGGTAGGCGCCTGGAATCGCGAACAATGCATACCAGCCGATCCCCTTGACCAGGTGCAGGCGCGCCTGGTGGCCGAGCTCGTGCGCGAAGACGAAGTCGATCTCACCGCGCGAGAAACGGCCGTCGAGGAGTGTGTCCCAGACAAAGACCTTGCGCGTGGGGCCCAAGCCGACCGTGAACGCGTTGGCGGCACTCGTGTCGCCGTGGACGTCCTGAACGCGCAGGGGAATCCCGGCGACACCCTCCTTCCGGGCGAGGCGCTCGAAGTCGGCCTGGAGCTGCGGATTTCGCAACTCGTGCGACGAGCCGACCAGGTACGGGGAGACGAAGGTGAAGAGCGCGTAGAGCCCGATGAACACGGCCGCACCCGGCATCCACCAGCGCTCCCCGACCAGCCGCGCGAAGCCCATCACGATCAGCACCGCCAGGCACAGGAAGGTGAACACCGCGCCGAGGCCCAGCCAGCCGCCGAAGATCGCCTCCCAGTACGAGACCCGGGACACGTGGTGGCGGCGCTCCCACCAGAGCGTCACGACGTCGAAGGGGAGCGAGACGAGCCAGACGAGCCCGAAGCCGAGCATCGCGAGCAGCATCCCGGTGCCGATCGGTCCGGCCGCCGATTCGCGGACGAACCGCGTGCCCCAGCGTGCGTAGAAGACGAACACGGCTATCGTCGCCGCCGTCGCCAGCAGCGAGACGATCCGCAGGAACTGCTCGTAGTGATCGCCCTTCCGGAGCAGGTTTCTGCCGAAGAACGCGTACGGGTCCAGGCCGCCCACGTGGACACCACCGGGAACGATGCTCGAGTCCCAGAGGAAGAAGGCGGCCACGGCCCATGCCCCTGCGAGCGCCGCTAAGGTTGCGAGCCGCAACGGATGCCCCATGCGCGTCGCCGTCATCTCCGACATCCACGCTAACCTGCCCGCGCTCGAGGCGACCGCCGAAGCAATCGAGGCGGAGGGTGTCGAGGAGATCTGGTGCCTCGGCGACCTGGTCGGCTACGGGCCGTACCCGAACGAGTGCTGCACGTGGGCGCGGGAGCACACAGCCGTCTGCCTCTCGGGCAACCACGACCTCGGCGTGATCCGCGCGCTTCCGCTGGACGACTTCGCCGGCGACGCCGCGGCCGCCGCCCGTTGGGCGCAGTCGGAGCTCGACCCCGACGCCCGCGAATACCTGGCGGGGCTTCCGTCCAGCACCGTCGTCCAGGGCGTCGGTCTCTACCACGGGAGCCCTCGCGACCCGGTCTGGTAATACGTCCTCTCCTGGGACGCGGCGCGCGACGCCGTCCACGACTCGGGAACGGACGTCACGATCGTCGGTCACAGCCACGTCCCGCTCGCGATCCCGGAGCACGACGGGCCGGAGGGCGGTCACGCCCCCGGCGGCACCGAGGTCGATCTCGCTGGGACCCGCTGGCTGCTCAACCCCGGCTCGGTGGGGCAGCCGCGGGACGGCGACCCAGGTGCGGCGTGGCTCGTGTTCGACCTCGACGCACGCCACGCGTCGTTTCGCCGCACGCCGTACGACGTCTCACGGGTGCAGGAAGCGATCCGCGCCGCCGGGCTGCCGGAGGTCCTCGCCGAGCGGTTGGCCCACGGCGTGTAGGCCGCCGGACGGGTCTAGCCGGCGGTCTCGGCCTTGGCTTCGACCGGCGCGGGCCGGGAGTCGAACGTGATCCCCTCCCGGGCGAGGGCGAGCGCGACGTCCTCGCGCCCCTTGTAGATGCGCCACTTGACGGTCGCGAGCGTGACCTCGAGCGCGTCCGCGATCTCCGTGTAGGAGAGCCCGGCGACGTCGCGGAGGAGCAGCGCCATCTTCAGATCGGTGGAGAGCCCCTCGATTGCGCGCCAGAGCGCGTCGACCGTCTCGCCTCGCTCGATTGGTGCGTCCATCACCTCGAGCGGCGCGATGTCGTCGAGGGCGACCAGGTGCTTGGGCCGCCGCTCGCTGGCGCGGAGCTCGTCGAGCACGCGGTTCTTCGTCACCTGGAACAGCCAGGTCGTGAACTTGCAGCGGAGCGAGAACTTCGGCAGGCCCTGGAAGACGCGGAGGAAGACCTCCTGCGTCAGATCCTCGGCGAGGGAGCGGTCGCCGACGAGGCGGAGGACGTAGTTGAAGACCGGCGTCTCGTACGCTCTGACGATGATCGAAAAGGCGCGCTCGTCACCCCGTTGTGCTTTCCGCAGGACACCGGGGTCTGGTTGCTGAAGTGACAAGGCGCGCGGAGTATAGCGACGCTAATCGCGACTTCAGCCTCGCTTACCGAAGATTTACGATAGCGGTTTCGACGGCCTTTTCAGGGGCCGCCCAAGAGGTTTCGGCCGGTCATCTCAGGCGGTGGTGAGATCCCCATCAGTCCGAGGCAGGTCGGTGCGAGGTCGGAGAGCTCGCCGCCGTCCTGGAGCGAGACCGCCGGATCGGTGACCACGAGCGGGACCGGGTTGGTCGTGTGCGCGGTGTGCGGACTGACGCCGTCCTCGGCGAGCATCGTCTCGGCGTTCCCGTGGTCGGCGGTGACCAGCGCGATTCCGCCCGCGTGCTCGACTGCCTCGAGCACGCGCCCGAGGCAGCGATCGGTCGTCGCCACCGCCGCGATCGCCGCCGGAATCGAGCCGGTGTGCCCGACCATGTCCGGGTTGGCGAAGTTCACGACCCCGAAGCGGTAGCCGCCGATCTCGGCGGCGAACCGCTCGGCCACCTCCGGCGCGGACATCTCCGGCTTCTTGTCGTAGGTTCCGACCTCGCGCGGGGACGGGACAAGGATCCTCGTCTCTCCCGGCCATTCCTCCTCACGGCCGCCGTTGAAGAAGTACGTGACGTGCGCGTACTTCTCGGTCTCGGCGCAGTGGAGCTGGCGTGCGCCGTTTGCAGCGAGCACCTCGGCGAGGGTGTTGTGCACGACCTGTTCCTCGAAGACGACCGGACAGCCGAGATCGTCGCGGTATCGGGTCATCGTCGTCAGGTCCACCCCGGCCTCGATCAGCTTCTGGCTCAGCTGGCGTGCGCGGTCCTGCCGGAAGTTGAAGAAGATCGCCGAATCGCCGGGCTCGATTCTCGGCCGGCCCTCGAAGTGGACCGGCTCGATGAACTCGTCCGTGACACCCGCGTCGTACTGCTGTTGCACGTACGCCACAGGGACTGTCCCTGTGACAGGGCTGGGCCGGACGACGGCGTCGAAGGCCCGCTCGGTTCGATCCCAGCGGCCGTCGCGGTCCATCGCGTAGTAGCGGCCGGAGACGGAGGCGATCCGCTCCTGCGGCAGCTCGGCGAGGTCATGGACGGCGGCGTGCGGCGACACGTCGCGCCCGTCGGTGAACGCGTGGATCCAGGTCTTCTCGGGCGCGAAACGGAGCAGGGCGCGCAGATGGTCGACGTGCGAGTGCACGCCGCCGTACGACACGAGCCCGAGCAGGTGGACGTTGCTCCCACGCTCGAAGGCGCGTCGGAGGACGGGGTTCTCGAAGAAGGATCCGTCCTCGATCGCTTTGTTAACGCGCATCAGGTCCTGGTAGAGGATCCGCCCGGAGCCGATCGTCAGGTGCCCGACCTCCGAGTTGCCCATCTGCCCGGGCGGGAGGCCGACCGCCTCGCCGGACGCCTTCAGGGTGGTGTGCGGCAGTTCCGCCCAGAGCCGCTCGAAGACCGGTGTTTCGGCTCGGTCCACGGCGTTGCCCGGACCGGGAGGCGCACAGCCCCAGCCGTCGAGGATGACGAGAACTACGGGGCCGCTGCTTTGCAAATCGCCGTGAACGAGGCCGCCTCGAGGGATGCGCCGCCGACGAGCGCGCCGTCGACGTCGGGCTTGGCGAGGAGTTCTGCGGCGTTTTCCGGCTTGACCGAGCCGCCGTAGAGGATCGGCACGTCGATCAGGCCGCGCAGGAACCCCTGCGCATCCTGCGCCTGCTCGGGAGTGGCGGTCCTTCCGGTGCCGATCGCCCAGACCGGCTCGTAGGCAATGACGAGCTGCTCGTGCGCCTCGAGCGGCGCGACCTGCCGCCGCAGCACGTTCTCGGTCTCGCCGGCGTCGCGTTCGGCCTCGGTTTCCCCCACGCAGGCAATCACCCAGAGCCCGGCCTCGAGAGCGGCGGCCGCCCGCCGTGCGACCCCCTCGTCCGTCTCTCCGAAGAGCTGGCGGCGCTCCGAGTGGCCGACGATCGCGCCGTAGACGCCCAGCTCGAAGAGCATCGGAGCGGAGATTTCGCCGGTGAAGGCGCCTTCGACCTCCCAATGGACATTCTGGGCCGCGACCGCGATGTCGGTGCCGGCGAGCGCCTGGACGGCGGCGCTCAGCGAGACGAACGGCGGGCACACGGCGACGTCGACCCCGTCGACCCACTCGAGCTGGTCGCGGAGCGCTCGACAGAACGCGGCCGTCTCCTCCGGCCCCTTGTGCATCTTCCAGTTGCCGGCGATCAGCACGCCGAGATCCTACGCGGCCGGGATCGCCGCCACCCCGGGCAGCTCCTTGCCCTCGAGGAGTTCCAGCGACGCACCGCCGCCGGTCGAGACCCAGTCGATCTTCTCCGCGAGCCCCGCCTCCTCGACCGCCCGCACGGAATCGCCCCCGCCGACGACCGTGTGAGCGTCCGCGTCGGCGACCGCCCGGGCAACTGCGAGCGTCCCCTCGGCGAAGCGCGGCCACTCGAAGACGCCCATCGGCCCGTTCCAGAACACGGTCTTCGCCATCGCGATCCGCTTGGCGTAGCCCTCGCGGGTCGCCGGGCCGATATCGAGGCCGAGCCAGCCCTCGGGCACGCCGGTCGACAGCACCACCTGCGACTCCGCATCCGGCTCGAACGCGGCCGCGGCGACCACGTCGGCCGGCAGCTTCACCGGCACGTCGATCGGGTCGGCGCGGATCTCCTCGGCCATCTTGCCACCGACGAGGACGACGTCGGCGCGGTCGGCGAGGCTGCGGAGGACGCCGATCTTGTCCCCGACCTTCGCCCCGCCGACGATCGCCACGAACGGTCGCTCCGGTTCCTCGAGCAGCCTGCCCAGCTCCTGGAGTTCGCGCTCGAGGAGCAGGCCGGCGTACGCCGGGAGGAGGTGCGCGACGCCCTCTGTGGACGTGTGCGCACGATGCGCCGAGCCGAACGCGTCGTTCACGAAGAGATCGGCCTGGGCGGCGAGCTCCTTCGCCAGCTCCCGATCGTTTGCCGTCTCGCGCGGGTCGAAGCGGGTGTTCTCGAGCACCCGCACGCGACCGTCGGTCCCGAGCAGCTCGCGCAGCCTGGCGGCGACCGGCTCGATCGCGTACGCCGGGTCGGGCCCTTTCGGTCGACCGAGGTGCGAGCAGACCACGACCTCGGCCGCTCCTCGTTCGAGCAGCAGGTGCAAGGTCGGCAGCGCAGCGCGGATGCGGGTGTCGTCGGCGACCCGTCCGTCCTCGAGTGGGACGTTCAGGTCGGCACGGACCAGCACCCGCTTGCCGTCGACGACGGCGTCGCGAACCGACCGCGGTAGCCTCATCTCAGGCGGTCGCGGCTTCGACGGGGAGCGTCGCACCGATCGTCGCGATCAGGTCGACCAGTCGGCAGCTGTAGCCCCACTCGTTGTCGTACCAGCCGAACACCTTCACCATGGATCCGTTCGCCATCGTCAGCTCGCTGTCGAAGATGCACGAGTACGGCGAGCGGATGATGTCGGTGGAGACGAGCGGTGCGTCGGCGAACTGCAGGTACGTGCCGAGCGGCCCTCCGGCGGCCTGCCGGTAGGCGTCGATCACCTCGTCCTTCGTGACCTCCTTCCGGAGCTGGACGACGAGATCGGTGACGGAGCCGGTCGGGACTGGAGCACGGACCGAGATCCCGTCGAGCTTGCCCTTGAGGTCGGGCAGGACGAGCCCGATCGCCTTCGCAGCGCCGGTCGAGGTCGGGATCAGGTTGATCGCGGCCGCGCGCGCCCGCCGCAGGTCCTTGTGCGGCAGGTCGAGGATCTGCTGGTCGTTCGTGTAGGCGTGGATCGTGGTCATGAAGCCCCGGTCGATCCCGAAGGCGTCGTGGAGTACCTTCGCCAGCGGCGCCACGCAGTTGGTCGTGCACGAGGCGTTCGAGACGATGTGATGCGCTGCGGGGTCGTAATCGTCGCCGTTCACGCCGAGGACGATCGTGAGGTCGGGATCGTCCGCCGGCGCTGAGACGACGACCTTCTTTGCCCCTGCGTCGATGTGCTTCTGCATGTCTTCGCGCTTCCGGAAGATCCCCGTCGACTCGAGCACGATGTCGACGTCCAGGTCGCGCCATGGCAGCGCGGAGGGATCGCGCTCGGACAGCATCTTGATCTCGAAGTCGCCTGCCTTGATCACGCCGTCCTGCGACTGGACCTCGTCTCCGAGCGGTCCCAGCACCGAGTCGTACTGGAGCAGATGCCCCATCGTCCTCGCGTCGGCGAGGTCGTTCGCCGCGACGATCTCGAAGTCGCCGCCTCGCTGCAGGTGCGCCCGGAAGAAGTTCCGCCCGATGCGCCCGAATCCGTTGATGCCGACACGAACCTTTGCCATCTCGTTCCCCCGTCTGTCTGGTTTCGCCCCGAGTCTAGCCCGGTGCAGGAACTGCGCATTCGGTAGTCGTCCACAGAATCGGGCGGGCCGGAGGGGAAGCTCCGAGGACGACCCTCCCCTCCGGTTGCAGCGCGCTCAAAACCGAGCCGGCAGACGGGGTCTGAATCCACCGACCGACGAGCGCTGACCCGCCGCGCACGAGTATGACCCATCCACTCGGCAAAAGCTACGTGTGCTCGTCGCCCGCAAGGGCAACGAGGCGCGCCAGGCGGCGGTGCGCCGCCGCCTTCGTCGCGGGCGGTCGGCACTTCGCCGCGAGCTCGCGCAGGGACGCGGAGGGGTGACGCTGCCGGAGCTCGGCGATCTCCTGGAGCGGCGGCGCCAGACGCGTGAGCCGGCCGCGAGCGTCCAGCTCGCGAATCGCCACGATTTGGCGGTGGGCCGCGCGGCTGGAGCGGACGAGGTTGGCGTGGTCGGCGTTCGCAATCCGGTTCGCCCGTGCCCTCGCTTCTGCGACAACCGCGTGCTCGTCGAGTGCGAGCGCGGCGTCGCCGGCGCCTGCCAGCGCAAGGGCGTCGGCGATCGCCTCCGCCCCCTTGGCGTAGACGGCGACGTGCCGCCCGCGCTCGTGCACGCGCAGGGCGACGTCGTCCTGCGCCGCGACGGCGGCGAGCAGGTCGGCTCCCGCGCGGCTCACGGTCCGGATCTCGAGGTGCAGCGAGCGCGGACCGCTGACCGACCCTCCGCCGAGGAACGCGCCGCGGACGTACGCATGTCGGCAACACGCTCGCCCGACGACCCGCTTCGGTGGCGCCTCGAGCGGCGCGTGAGACGCCGACAGCACCCCGGCCCGGTGCAGCACTTGGAGCGAGCGCTCACCGCCGGGTACGTGGATCTGGTAGCGGGTCGCGCGGTCGAAGGCTCGGCGGCTGTATGTCCGGATCTCCGCCTCCACGCCGAACGAACGCAGCAGACCGAAGGCCCGGCGCGCAACCGCCGCCTCGGCGACGTCGAGGTGGACGGAGAACTCCCGATGTCGGCGGAGGTGGAGGCTGCCGGCGGTGTGGAAGAGGCCCGAGAGCTCTGCGAGGCGGTCGCACGTTCGCCGCGGCTCGATCGCGGCCAGCTCGCGCCGGACCTCCTCAGAGAGCGGCACCCTCGAGCTCCAGGAGACGGCGCTTGTACTCGACGCCGAGCGAGCCGTAGCCGCCGATCCCGCCTGCCGCCACCACCCGGTGGCAGGGAAGCACCAGTGGGACGCGGTTCTGCGCGCAGAAGGTGCCTGCCGCACGCGGCGCCTGCGGCCGGCCGGCGAGGGCGGAGAGCTCGCCGTAGCTGACGGTCTCGCCGTAGGGCACCGCACGTAACGCCTCGGCAATCGCGAGTTGGAGCGGCGTGCACCACTCGAGGTCGATCGCCACGTCGTCGAACGAGACCCGCTCTCCCTCGAAATACGCGGCGATCCGGCGTGCGGCTTCCGGCACGGACCCGTTACGGACGCGTGCGCGGGAGCCGGATAACGTGATCGTCGGGGGCGCTGCGCCCCCCTTGAGGGGGGCTGCTCGCGTCAGCTCGAGGGCGGGCGTCGGCAATTCGTGCCACATCAGACGGCCGTCGTCGTCGAACCACAGCTCCCCCACGCCCCAGCCGTCGGCGACGTAGCGGACGACCTGCATCGCCCGCCACCATACAATCCGGGCAATGGGGTGTCGGTTCGACGGGCGGCGGGGAGCGGTGCTGCGAGCGCTTCCGAAGGCGACGCGGCGATGAGCAGCCACGGCATTTTCCGTCCGCCGGCGGCGCAGAACGAGCCGGTCAGGGACTATGCGCCCGGGTCGCGCGAGCGGGCCGAGCTGAAGCGGCGGCTAGCAGAGATGGAGGCCGAGCGGCTCGACGTCCCGTGCGTGATCGGCGGCGAGGAGGTCAGGACCGGCGACACCGTCCAGGCGGTGATGCCGCACCGCAAGGAGCACGTGCTTGCCGACGTCCACCAGGCCGGGCAAGCCGAGGTCGAGCGGGCGGTCAAGGCCTCTGCCGAAGCCTGGCACGACTGGTCGCGCACGCCGTGGGAAGAGCGCGCCGCCGTCTTCCTCCGCGCAGCCGAGCTGCTCGCGGGGCCGTGGCGGACGACGCTGGTCGCGGCGACCATGCTCAACCAGTCGAAGACGGTCCACCAGGCGGAGATCGACGCCGCCACCGAGCTGATCGACTTCTTCCGCTTCAACGTCGAGTTCATGACGCGCGTCTACTCCGAGCAACCGGTCTCCTCGCCGGGCGTCTGGAACCGGATGGAGTACCGGCCGTTGGAGGGCTTCGTCTTCGCAGTCAGCCCGTTCAACTTCACAGCGATCGGCGGCAACCTGACCAGCTCACCGGCGCTGATGGGGAACACCGTCCTCTGGAAGCCTGCCTCGACGGCCGCCCTTTCTGCCTACTACACGATGCGCCTGTTCAAGGAGGCCGGCCTCCCGGACGGCGTGGTCAACCTCGTCTACGGCCGCGGCTCCGCGGTCGGCGACCCGGTCCTCGCCAGCCCGCACCTCGCGGGCATCCACTTCACCGGCTCCACCGCCGTGTTCCAGACCATGTGGAAGACGGTCGGCGCCAACATCGAGACGTACCGGAACTACCCACGGATCGTCGGCGAGACCGGCGGCAAGGACTTCATCGTCGCCCACCCGTCCGCGGACGTCGACTCGGTCGCGACCGCGATCGTCCGCGGCTCGTTCGAGTACCAGGGGCAGAAGTGTTCGGCGGCTTCGCGGGTCTACGCGCCCTCGAACTTGTGGCCCGACCTGCGCGATCGGCTCGCCGACCAGGTCGCCACCCTGAAGATCGGCGACGTCTCGAACTTCGAGAACTTCATGGGCGCCGTCATCGACTCGAGCTCGTTCGCGACCCAGAAGGAAGCGATCGAGGAGGCGCAGTCGCACGGCGACTCGGCCGTGCTCGTCGGCGGCGACTACGACGACAGCGAGGGCTACTTCGTCCGGCCGACGGTGATCGAGACCAAGGATCCCGGCTTCCGCCTCCTCCGCGACGAGCTGTTCGGCCCGGTTGTGACCGCGTACGTCTATCCGGAGGCCGAGTACGAGCAGACCCTCGAGCTCGTCGACCAAACCGCACCGTACGGGCTGACCGGGGCCGTATTCGCCCGCGACCGCGCGGCGATCGAGCTCGCCGACGAGAAGCTCCAGTACGCAGCCGGCAACTTCTACGTGAACGACAAGCCGACCGGCGCGGTCGTCGGCCAGCAGCCGTTCGGCGGCGCCCGCGCCTCCGGTACGAACGACAAGGCCGGCTCGATGTGGAACCTGATCCGCTGGGTTTCACCGCGGACGATCAAGGAGACGTTCGTCCCGCCGACCGACTACCGCTACCCGTTCCTGGCGCCGGACGGGGATTAACGCAGTTCTTACCGGACCGTTAGCAGCCTCTCATCTGGCTCTAACACTTGCTCCCTAGGGTGCGGGCATGCGCTTCCTCGCACTCGCCGCCGGCCTGCTGACGATCCTCGTTCTGGTCGTCCCCAAGGGGTTCTAGTCACGCGGGGGAACCCATGGTTCCCCCGCGGGCCCTCTCCTTTGTTCGCTCGCTAGGCGAGCAACGCCTGCTGGTGGCCTGCGGTGACGTGCCGCGCCCGCGCATGTCGGTCGCGGCGACGAAGCGAGTGCTCACGCACGGCCTGCCTTATGCAGCTGGGCGTAGACGGCGCGCGCCGTCTTCGCCGGGACGCCCGGAACGCCTTCGAGCTCCTCCTGCGTCGCCTCGAGCAGCCGCTCGGCCGAGCCGAAGTGCCTGAGCAGCGCCCGGCGGCGCACGGGGCCGATGCCCTGAAGCTCGTCGAGGATCGAGCCGCGCGCCTTGGTATCGCGCCGCTGACGGTGGAAGCCGAGCGCGAACCGGTGCGCCTCGTCGCGGATCCGCTGGAGCAGCTGGAGTCCCGGCGAGTCCCTTCCGAGGACGATCGGGTCCGGTCGGCCGGGGACAAAGACCTCCTCGTCGCGCTTCGCCAGCGCGACCACCGCCACGCGCGGGAGGTCGTACGCCTGCATCGCTGCGAGCGCCGCCGACAGCTGCCCCTTGCCCCCGTCGATCAGCACGAGATTGGGCATCGCTGCGAACGACTCGTCGTACTCGGCGGCGGTCTCGTCGCGTAGGCGGGCGAACCGGCGGGAAACGACCTCGGCCATGGCCGCGAAGTCGTCCGGCCCCTCGAGCCGGCGCACGCCGAACTTCCGGTAGTGCGCCTTCTTCGCGACCGCGTCCTGGAACACGACCATCGCCCCAACCGGCGACTCCGCCTGGATGTTGGAGATGTCGTAGCACTCGATGCGCAGCGGGAGGCTTTCCAGGTTGAGCACCTCCCGCAGCTCCTCCAGCGCCTCCACCCGCCGCAGCCGGCGCTGTTCCGACTGGAGCAGGTCGGACTCCAGCGCGAAGCGCGCGTTCTGGTCGGCCAGCTCTTGGAGGCGGCGCTTTTCCCCGCGGGCCGGCGTGCGGACCTCGACGCGCGCGCCCCGGCGGTCGGAGAGGAACTGCTCGAGCGCGGAGGTGTCGCCCGAATCGGCGGGAACGACGATCTGCGGCGGCACGCTCGGCGCGGACCCGTAGTACTCGAGGCAGAACGCCTCCAGCACCGTCGCGGTGTCCCGGCCCTCGACGTTCTCGAGGTGGAACCCGTACCGGTCGACGAGTCTACCGTCACGGAGCGGGAAGATCTGCACCGCCGCCCGGTCACCCTCCGTGCCGATCCCGATCACGTCGACCGTGCCGACGGAGCGCCGGTCGGCCGCCTGCCGCTCGGCGAGGTGGCGGATCGCGAACAGCCGGTTGCGGTAACGGGCGGCGTCCTCGAACCGCTCGTCTGCCGCGGCCTCCTGCATGCGCCGCTCGAGCTCCCGCTGGATCGGCCGCGTCTCCCCGGAGAGGAACTCGATCACGCGGTCGATGATCTCCCGGTATGCCTCCTTGTCGATGTAGCCCACGCACGGGGCCTTGCAACGCTCGATGTGGTAGTCGAGGCACGGGATCCCCGAGTGCCGGCCGGGCTTCGGGCCCTCGCACGGGCGGTACTGGAAAACGCGGTTCAGCACGTCGAGCGTCTCGCGCACCTTCTTCGCGTTCGCATACGGCCCGAAGTAGACGACCCCGCGCCGGTGTCGCTCGCGCGTGAACATCACGCGTGGGTAGTCGTCCTCGACCGTGACCGCGATGTAAGGGAAGGACTTGTCGTCGCGCAGGCGGATGTTGAACGGCGGCCGGTGCCGCTTGACCAGGTTCTGCTCGACGTGGAGCGCCTCGGCCTCTGTCCCGGTGACGATCACCTCGACGTCGGCGACGCGGCTCGGAAGCTGGCCGATCTGGGCGCGGGTGTCGCTGCTGCCTCGCTGGAAGTACGAGCGCACCCGCAAGCGCAGAGACTTCGCCTTGCCGATGTAGAGCACGCGGCCGCCGGCGTCTCGGAACAGGTAGACGCCCGGCTTGGCGGGCAGTTGCTTGAGCTGCTGTTCGACGCGGTCCTCCACCACCGGTCAGGCTATCGTCCCGCCGATCAGGTTCCCCCTCGCCATGGCCGCCGCGCGGTCGCCCTCCTGATTGCGCGCTCAGCCCGGTCTGCCGGTCCCTCGCTCGTGGTCGGAGCCGCCGAGGACGACGTCAGGGCAGGCACGATCGCCGAGGCGAAGGCGAAGCTCGACCTGTTTGAAGCTCGCCGGCCTCGAGGCCATGCGCGTAACGGCGATCTGGGATCCGACGCGCGCTGGTCAGGCTCCCCCAGACCAGGATCGCACCCGGCCGGTACCGCTTCACGTTGAG
>JBKOVQ010000262.1:0-5788 GCA_046723985.1 Actinomycetota bacterium
CTCGTGTACCTGGCTTTCGCGGCGGCGTTGATCGTGAGCATCTGGGCTCTCGCCACCGTCGTCGTCGATCAGACGAAGACGGCCGCTAACCGGTTCGACACCTACTTTACGGAGCCCCATGGACAGACCGGCCAGACCGACGCGGACCGGGACGTCGATAGGTTGCAGCACTGGCTCGACACCCACGGCCTGAGCTCGATCGACGTTCAGGAGCGCGGCCACCGTTGGGTCAGGCAGATCCGCGACAAGGACGTCGGCAAGTACACCGACAAGGTCGTGAACTTCGTCGAGGGGGCGGCGATCTCGATCGGGAAGCTGCTCTTCGCCACGATAGTCGTGATCGTGGTCTCGATCTACATGCTGCTCGACTTCTCGAAGCTCGCGCGGTTCCTCGATCGCCGGTACCCGCCGCACCCGGGGTCCGAGCAGCTCCTCGTGCGAATGGAGCAAGCGGTCGCCGGTTACGTGAAGGGGCAATTCCTCGTCTCGCTGATCATCGGGACCAGCGCGGGGTTCGGCATGTGGGTCCTGGGCGCGACCGGGCTCGTGCCCGGGGCAGACAAGTACGCCCTGCTCTTCGGCGCCTGGGTCGCCGTCACGGAGCTGATCCCCTATCTAGGCCCGTGGCTCGGGGCGATTCCGGCGGGGATCTACGCGGTGGTCGTCGACCCGATCTCGCTGATCTGGGTGACGATCCTCTTCCTGGTCATCCACCAGGTCGAGGGACACGTCGTCGTGCCGAAGGTGATGGGGAGCGCGCTCCGGCTGCACCCGCTGCTGGTGATCTTCGGGCTGCTCGCGGGCGGGGAGCTCTACGGATTCGCCGGGATCCTGGTCGCGCTCCCGCTGCTCGCGGCCGGGCGGGCCGTGTACGAGTACTTCTCCGAGCGAGTTGAGCTCGAACCCTGGGCGGAGGGAGGGCCGGTGCCGGTCGAGGTCGAGCTCGAGCAGCCGCAGCCGCCGGTCGCCCCCGTGCCGGACCCGGGCGAGGCGGAGCCGACCCGGCGGTCGCAGCGCGGGTGAGCGCGGCTTCGCTCCTCGCCGCGCGGGGGGTGACCCGCCGGTACGGCGAACACGTCGCGCTCCACCCGACCGACCTCGACGTCCGCGGCGGCGAGGCGCTCGCGCTCGTCGGGCCGAACGGCGCCGGGAAGTCGACGCTGCTCGCGATCCTCGCGGGCGCACTGGAGCCGAGCGCGGGCTCGGTCGAGCGCGCGGAGGGCGTCCGGGCCGGCTGGATGCCGCAGCGGCCCGCCCACTACGGCCGGCTGTCGCCGCGCCAGAACCTCGAGCTCTTCGCTGGGCTCGAGGGGGCAGGCGACCCGGCCGCGTTGCTCGCGCGGCTCGAGCTCCCGACAGACGACCGCCCCGCGGCGGCGCTCTCAGTCGGCAATCGGCAGCGGCTCGACCTGGCCATCTCGCTGCTCCCCGACCCACAGGTGCTCCTGCTCGACGAGCCGACCGCCGCGCTCGACCCTCGGCAGCGCCGGCGGCTCTGGGAAACCGCGCGACGGGTCCGCGACGCCGGCGGCGCCGTTGTTCTCGTCACTCAGAACATCGAGGATCTCGAGCACGTCGCCGACCGCGTCGCGGCGCTGCTCGAAGGTCGCGTCATCTTCGACGGAGCGGTTGCCGACTACCGGTCCTCGGAGGCGGCCGGAGCGTTGATTTGAAGGCCCCCTGGCTGATCCTGCGCAAGGACCTGCTCGTCCTGCGCCGCTCGCCGGCGCTGCTCGCGGTCCTGATCGCCTACCCGCTGGTGATCGCGCTCCTGATCGGCCTGACCGCCGCTTATGCCAACGCGAAGCCGCGGGTCGCCTTCGTCGACCTGGACGGGATCCCGCATGAGCTGACCGTCGCCGGGCAGACCTTCAACATCGACCATCTGATCGACGACGTCGCCGAGAACGTCGAGATCGTGCGGATGTCCGAGCAGCAGGCGGATCGCCAGCTCGCGTCGGGGCGGGTCGCCGCGGTCGTGACCGTGCCGCAGGGCTTCGTGTCCGACCTCAAGGGCCTGGTCTCGAGCCCGCACCTGACGCTCGCGACCGGCAGCGGGGGGATCACGCCGCGCGTGCGACAGCAGATGCAGGCGCTCGTCTACAACCTCAATCTCAGGCTGCAGCGGGCGTTCATCAAGGCGGACATCCAGTACGTGAACCTGCTCCTGCACGGCGGCAAGGGGCGCGTGCTCGGACACGACTTCTCGATCATCGGCCTGGACGGCACCAAGCGGCTGCTCGAAACGATGCCCAACTCGCCACAAAAGACCAAGATCGAGGACTTCGTCGGCGACGCGCGACTCGCGCTTGCGCTCACCGGCAACGCGATCCGTGCGACCGCGAGCCCGATCGTCCTCGACGAGGACAAGGGCCGCGGCCGCACCTCGCTGCTCTCGGCGCAGGTGCAGGCCTACGGGCTGGCGATCACGATCACCTTCCTCGGGCTGCTCCTCGCCGGCGGCGCCCTCGCCGCCGAGCGCGATGAGAACGCGATCGGTCGGCTCGTCCGCGGCCTCGTCGGACTCGGCCAGCTGGTCGCCGCCAAGATCGCCCTTGCAGTCACCGTCGCGCTCGGCCTCGGGCTGGCGATTCTCGTCGGCTTCGGCATCGCCGTCCAGGCGGGCGACGTCGAGGGCGGCGAGCCATGGCAACGGATTCCGCTCGTGCTCGTCGGCGTCCTTCTCGCCGGCGCCGCGGTGGGCGCGGTCGGGGCGCTCGTCGGCGCGCTCGCGCGCGAGTCGCGGACCGCCTCGCTCGTCGGCGTCCTGGTCGTCCTGCCCGTCGTCTTCCTCGGCCTCGTCCCGAAGGAGATCGTCCCGGCCGCCGCCTGGATCAGCGACCTCTTCCCGTTCGTCCACGCCGTGCGGTTCTTCGCTTCGGCGCTGTACGACGCCTCGCCGTGGGCGATTCTCGGGCGTGAGACCGCGTGGCTCGTCGGCCTCGCCGTTCTCTTTGCCGTGCTCGCGCGGCTCTCGGCCCGTCGGCTCGCCGTCTGACCGTTTCCGCTCCGGCGACGCGGGGACACCTCTCCCATGCCGCGGGGCCGCCGCCGGGAGGGGGTCGTCGCGCAGATCTGGGTGTCGTTCTGCAGTGTTCGTCTCCGCGGCCGTGTTCTTGGCCGGGGCGCAGCTCGACGAGGCGCTGCGGAAACAACGCTCGGCGTAGTCTTTCGTTCGTGAGCGCGTTTCCGGTCACGAGGCTTCGCCGCCTGCGCCGCACCGGCGCACTGCGCTCGCTCGTGCGCGAGACGCGGCTCGACCTCGACGATTTCGTCATGCCGCTCTTCGTCGGGCCGCAAACGGAGCGGAACGAAGCGCTTCCTGCAATGGGACGGTGGTCGGTGGACGAGGTCGTCGAGGGGGTCGATCGGCTGTCCGCGGCCGGCGTCCGGGCCGTGATCCTGTTCGGGATCCCGGACGAGAAGGACGAGGAGGGCTCCGGTGCCTGGGAGGACGACGGCGTCATCCAGCGCGCCCTGCACGCGCTGCGAGCCCGATTCCCGGAGCTCGTGCTGCTCACCGACGTCTGCCTCTGCGAGTACACGTCGCATGGCCACTGTGGGGTGATCGTCGACGGCGAGGTCGACAACGACGCGACGCTCGATCTGCTCGCGCGCACGGCGGTCAGCCATGTGGAGGCCGGCGCGGACGCGGTCTGCCCGAGCGACATGATGGACGGCCGCGTCGCCGCGATCCGCGAGGCCCTGCCCGAGACGCCGATCGTCGCCTACTCGGCGAAGTACGCCTCCGCGTTCTACGGCCCGTTTCGGGAGGCGGCCGACTCGGCACCTTCGTTCGGCGACCGGCGCGGGTACCAGATGGACCCGGCAAACGTTCGCGAGGCCCTGCGCGAGTGCGAGCTGGACGTCGCCGAGGGGGCAGACGTGATCATGGTCAAGCCCGCGCTGCCGTACCTCGACGTGATCCGCGCCGCGCGTGAGCAGTTCGATCTGCCGCTCGCCGCGTACAACGTGTCCGGGGAGTACGCGATGGTAAAGGCTGCTGCAGCGGCGGGGTGGCTCGACGAGGAGACCGCCGCGATCGAGTCGCTCACGGCGATCAAGCGGGCGGGCGCCGACATCGTCGTCTCGTACTGGACGAAGGACCTGGCGTCGTGGCTCTGACCACGGCCTCGGCGCTCTGGGAGCGGGCGCGCGAGCTGATCCCCGGAGGGGTCAACTCGCCCGTGCGCGCGATGCGTGCGGTCGGGCTCGACGAGCCGGTGTTCGTACGCAGCGGATCGGGAGCCGAGATCGAAGACGTCGACGGCCGCCGCTACGTCGACTGGGTGATGTCGTGGGGGCCGCTGATCTTCGGTCACGCCGATCCGGAGACCCTGCGCGCGGTCGTGGACGCAGCCGAGCGGGGAACCACGTTCGGCGCGCCGACCGAGGCCGAGGTCGAGCTGGCCGCGGAGATCGTCGACGCAGTGCCGTCGATCGAGATGGTGCGCCTGGTCTCGTCGGGCACCGAGGCCGCGATGTCGGCGGTGCGGCTGGCGCGGGCGGCGACGCACCGGGACCGGATCATCAAGTTCGCCGGGTGCTACCACGGCCACGCCGACGCGCTGCTCGCAAGTGCTGGCTCGGGCGTGGCGACGCTCGGCATCCCCGGATCGCCCGGCGTACCCACCGGCGCGACGGCCGACACGATCGTCTGCTCCTACAACGATGTTGACGCCGCGGCCGCCGCCGTCGAGCGTTGGGGGGAGGGCCTCGCGTGCATCCTCGTCGAGCCGGTCGCCGGGAACATGGGCGTCGTCCCGCCTGCGCCGGGCTTCCTCGAGGCGCTGCGCGCGCTCTGCGACGCGTCCGGGGCGCTCCTCGTCTTCGACGAGGTGATCACCGGTTTCCGCGTCGCGCGCGGCGGCGCGCAGGAGCGGTTCGGCGTGACGCCGGACCTGACCATTCTCGGCAAGATCGTCGGCGGGGGTCTGCCGCTCGCCGCCTTCGGCGGGCGCGAGGACGTGATGCACGAGCTCGCGCCGTCCGGCCACGTGTACCAGGCGGGCACGCTCTCCGGGAACCCGCTGGCGACGGCGGCAGGTCTGTCCGTGCTCAGGCGGCTCCGCGACGAAGCGGTGTACGAGCGACTGGAGGCGACTGGTCGGCGGCTCGAGGCGGGACTGTCCCACTTCGGCCGAGTGCAGCGTGTCGGCGCGATGGTGACGCTGTTCATGTCCGACGGGCGCCCGGTGAAGCGGTTCGACGAGGCCCAGGAGTGTGACACCGACCGCTACGGCGCGCTCTTCCGGCATCTGCTCGAGTACGGGGTGTACGTCGCGCCGTCCCAGTTCGAGGCGATGTTCGTGTCGACCATGCACGGCGATGCCGAGGTCGAAAGAACGGTGGAGGCGGTTGCCGGCTTCTTCGCTTGAGCTCTGGGACGTGATCGCCGAAGAGGCGATCGCGGAGAGCCCGCTGTGGAGCGAGTCGCTGTTGCCAACCGGCAAGTGGGACGCCGTCGCCGTTTTTTCGCCGCTCCTGCCTGAGCCTCGCTTCGCAGTCGGCCTGGAGACGATCTACGAGGGGTACCTCCTCCACTACGGACGGCCGCGACTCTTCGCGGCGGGTGACGGGCGCAACGCGCTGCTGCTCGGCGACTATCTGTACGCCCACGGGCTGGTCCGAGTGGCCGAGCAGCAGGACGTGGACGCCGTCGCCGACCTGGCGGCCCTTATCTCTCGCTGCGCCCAGCTCCGCGCCGACGGCGGCATGGGCGACGGAGAGGCCTGGGCGGCTACCGCAGCGCTGCTCGGGCGCAGCCCACTGCGCGGCGACCATGGGC
>JBKOVQ010000031.1:0-3996 GCA_046723985.1 Actinomycetota bacterium
CCCGCAGGTGCGCGTCGAGGATCTCCAGCGCAGTTGTCCCGAGCGCGAACCGCGCCGGCACGAGCTCCGGCTGGCGCCCGGTCAGGATGCGGAAGCGGGCGCTGCCGATCCCGCTCATCACCCGCTCCTGCTCGAAGAACAGCCACTGCGCGACCTGCGCTCGCTCGAGCGAGCTCTCCGGCAAGACCCGCGTTCCCTCGCCGAGAAAACCAGAAGATCGCGTTCGACTGGGTCAGGATCGTGCCGTCGTCGAGCTCGAGCACCGGTGTCTCGCGGGCCGGGTTCAGCACGGCGTACTCATCGGACAGCGTGTCGCCGCCTGGCGTCGGTCAGCGTCAGCGTGGTCTTGTCCTTCCCTCCCGGAAGAAGCAGCGCCGCGGGGACACGCGCAGGCTCGATACCGGCCATGTCAACAAGGTCAGGCGCAGTGAGTTCGATCGGAGAGGCCACGTAGGCCGTCGGCGTCTCGCGGCGCCGCCCCGATCTCGGCGGCCTCCCGCGCTCGTTCAGCCGAGCGAAATCATGCGGTCGATTGCCCCGCGGGCCTGCACGGCGATCTCCGGATCGACGTCGATCTCGAACTTCCACTCCCGAAGCGAGTCGCGGACCTTCTCGAGCGTGATCATCTTCATGTACTTGCAGAACGCTTTGCGGTTCACCGGCTCGAAGCGCTTGCCGGGCGCTTCCTTCTCGAGGCGGTGAATGATCCCGATCTCCGTCGCGACCATGAAGCGAGGCTTCGGCGACTCTTTCGCGAAGTTGATCATCCCTTCTGTCGAGAGGATGTGCGTGCGCTCGTTGCCGAACGCCATCGCCTGCGACGCGCAGCCGCACTCGGGGTGGACGAGCAGCTCGGCGTCCGGCGCCTCGGCCTGCCAGCGGTTGATGTCCGCAGGACGGATTCCCGCGTGCACGTGGCACTCGCCCAGCCAGATGTTCAGCTTCCGGCCCGTGACCTTCTCCAGCCAGAGGCCGAGGTACAGGTCGGGCAGGAAGAGAATCTCCCGGTCGCGCGGGATCGCCTCGATCACCGCCTTTGCGTTTCCCGACGTGCAGCAGTAGTCGCTTTCGGCTTTCACCTCGGCGGTCGTGTTGACGTAAGAGACGACGACCGCGCCGGGGTTGGCGGTCTTCCACTCGCGGAGCTGGTCGGCCGTGATCGACGCGGCCAGCGAGCAACCGGCGTCGAGGTCCGGCAGCAGCACGGTCTTCTCCGGCGAGAGGATCTTGGCCGTTTCGGCCATGAAGTGCACACCGCAGAAGACGATCGCCTCGGCGCCGGTGGCCGCGGCCTCGCGGGAGAGGCCGAGCGAGTCGCCGACGAAATCGGCGACGTCCTGTACCTCCGGCACCTGGTAGTTGTGCGCGAGGATCACCGCGCCGCGGCCCGCTGCGAGCGCGCGCACCTCCTCGTGCAGCATGGTCAGTTCCGCAGGGGTCACCGAACCTCCATCGAGACGTCGAGTGCATGGGCGGAATGAGTGAGCGAGCCGACGGAGACGAAGTCGACGCCCGTCTCCGCGATCTCACGGACCGTGTCGATCGTCACGCCGCCGGAGGCCTCGGTGGTGGCGCGTCCGCCGACGATCGCGACCGCCTCGCGGAGTTGCGCCGGCGGCATGTTGTCGAGGAGGATTGCGTCGGCGCCCGCCGCGAGTGCGTCGCGCACGTCTGCGAACGTCTCGCACTCGACCTCAACGGGCACGTCGTGCCCCTGCGCACGGTGCACGGCTTCGGCGACGCCGCCGGCCAAGCGTAGGTGGTTGTCCTTGATCAGGATCGCGTCGAAGAGCCCGAATCGGTGGTTCGCGCCGCCGCCGGTGCGCACGGCGAACTTCTCCAGCACGCGCAGTCCCGGCGTCGTCTTGCGCGTGTCGAGGATCTGGGCGCCGGTGCCGGCGACCGCCTCCACGTAGCGGCGCGTCAGGGTCGCGATCCCGGACAGTCGCGCCAGCAGGTTGAGCGCCGTCCGCTCGCCGGTCAGGAGGGCGCGCGCGTTGCCGGAAAGCCGTGCGATCTCGCCGCGAGTCGTCTCGCCGTCGCGCGCGAGCGGCTCGAGCTCGAGCTCGGGATCGAGCTCGCGGAAGACGGCCTCGGCGACCTCGAGGCCGCAGAGCACGCCCTCCTCCTTCAGGAGCAGCGCCGCGGTGAGGCGCGCGTCCGCCGGCACGACTGCCTCTGTCGTCACGTCGCCCTCGCCGACGTCCTCGGTGAGGAACGAACGGATGTCGTAGGCGGTCAGCTCCACGGCTCGAGCTCCGGCTCGCGGCCCGGGCGGATCGCGGTATGCAGCCCGTCCAGCGCGTCGTCCTGGTCGCAGAAATCGGCACGGAAGTGGCCGCCGCGAGACTCTTCGCGAGCCAGCGCCGAGCGCGCGATCAACGACGCCAGCAGGTGCGGGGACTTCGTGAGCGGTGCCAGCCCACGCGCGTCGCGAACCACCCCCACGTGCTCCCACATCGCCTCGCGCAGGGCGGCAGTCACGGGCTCGACACCGTCGGCGAAGTCGCCGCTTGTTACTTGGCTGGAAGACCTTTCGGCTCGGCGGAGCGTCCCGGCTTGGTGCGGCGGCTCTTCGAGCGCAGTCAGCGCCGCGCGGCGGCCCAGGACGAGGCACTCGAGCATCGAGTTGGACGCGAGGCGGTTGGCACCGTGGACGCCGGTGCACGCGCACTCGCCCGCTGCGTAGAGACCGGGGACGCTCGTCGCGCCGTGCAGATCAGTGACGACTCCGCCCATCGTGTAATGCGCGGCCGGTGACACCGGAACCGGCTGCGTGTGCGGATCGAATCCCGCCTCCGCGAGACGCTGCATCAGGCTTGGGAAACGCGAGCGGTCGATCGGACGGAGGTCTAGCGTCGCCGAGCCGCGGGACTTGATCGCGCGCGCGACCACGTCGCGCGGCGCGAGCTCCTCGACGAAGCGCTCCCCAGCCGCGTCCAGAAGCAGCGCGCCGTCGCCACGCAGCGCCTCCGAGAGCAGCAGCGATGAGCCTGCGAGCACCGTCGGGTGGAATTGCACGAACTCGAGATCGGCCACCGCCGCGCAGGCCCGGTACGCCATCGCAATCCCCTCTCCGACGGACCCCGGCGGATTCGTCGTCCGCCCCCAGAGCGCCGCGTAGCCGCCCGTGGCGAGCAGCACCGCGCGCGTGGCGATCGCCCGTTGATCTGTCGCGATCCCGGTGACACGCCCCTCCTGGTTCGACAGCTCCACAACACGCTCACCCTCGCTGACGTCGATGCGCGGGTGCGCGCGGACGGCGCGCGCGAGGACACGCGAGATCTCCCGCCCCGTCTGCGCCCCGCCAACACTGTGGACGCGGCGGCGCGAATGGCCGCCTTCGAGCCCGAGCTCGTCGTCGAAGCGGACGCCGAGGTCGGCGAGGTCGACGAGCCGGGCGGGTGCCTGCTCCGTCAGGGCACGGACGGCGCTCTCGCGACAGAGCCCGCGCCCCGCGGCGAGGGTGTCCTCGTAGTGGAGCTCGGGCGAGTCGTCCGCGCCCGCCGCGGCGGCGACACCGCCCTGCGCGAGCCAGCTCGACGACGTGAGCACCGGTCCCTTGGAGACGACGAGCACGCGCGCTTCCGCGGCCGCGCAGAGGGCGCCGTAGAGACCGGCGACACCACTGCCGACGACGACCAGGTCGTATCTCTGTTCCATCTGCGCCAAGGTTTTCGACTTAGAGTTGAAAACTTCACACTATTCTACACCCGAGGCCGCGACCAGGACACGGAGGTCTAGACTTCCAGCCGTCCTACTCGCTGTGGGACAGGGGCCGGGCCGCCGTGGCTGCTGCCTGCCGCCGACCGGCAGCCCGGACATGGGGACAGGTACCTCCGGTGAGTCTGAGCCTCGGACGGCGTGAACCGGCTCCCGGAGTGGGCTCCGTCCCGCCTGATCGGGCCGCTCGCTGCGCTCACGGCGATCAGCTTTGGGCGCGGAAACGGCGACGGGTCAGTCAGGATCACCGCCCGACAGGCCCCCAATCCGTGT